>NZ_JBRREB010000008.1:105000-108163 GCF_056759995.1 Stenotrophomonas sp. STEN030
GCGGTTATATGGTCAAGCGAATAAGCGCACACGGTGGATGCCTTGGCGGTCAGAGGCGATGAAGGACGTGGCAGCCTGCGAAAAGTATCGGGGAGCTGGCAACAAGCTTTGATCCGGTAATGTCCGAATGGGGAAACCCACTGCTCCGGCAGTATCCTGCAGTGAATACATAGCTGCTGGAAGCGAACCTGGTGAACTGAAATATCTAAGTAACCAGAGGAAAAGAAATCAACCGAGATTCCCTGAGTAGCGACGAGCGAACGGGGAACAGCCCTTAAGCTGGTATGGTTCTAGAAAAACGGTTTGGAAAAGCCGGCCATAGAAGGTGATAGCCCTGTATTTAAAAGGGCCATTCCAGTGAAGACGAGTAGGGCGGGGCACGTGAAACCCTGTCTGAATATGGGGGGACCATCCTCCAAGGCTAAATACTACTGACCGACCGATAGTGAACCAGTACCGTGAGGGAAAGGCGAAAAGAACCCCGGAGAGGGGAGTGAAATAGATCCTGAAACCGTGTGCGTACAAGCAGTAGGAGCTCGAAAGAGTGACTGCGTACCTTTTGTATAATGGGTCAGCGACTTACTGTTCGTGGCAAGCTTAACCGTATAGGGGAGGCGAAGGGAAACCGAGTCTGATAAGGGCGCATAGTCGCGGGCAGTAGACCCGAAACCGGGTGATCTAGTCATGCCCAGGGTGAAGGTGCGGTAACACGCACTGGAGGCCCGAACCCACTCCCGTTGCAAAGGTAGGGGATGAGGTGTGATTAGGAGTGAAAAGCTAATCGAACCCGGAGATAGCTGGTTCTCCTCGAAAGCTATTTAGGTAGCGCCTCATATGTATCCTCTTGGGGGTAGAGCACTGTTATGGCTAGGGGGTCATCGCGACTTACCAAACCATTGCAAACTCCGAATACCAAGACGGACTGTATGGGAGACACACGGCGGGTGCTAACGTCCGTCGTGAAAAGGGAAACAACCCAGATCCACAGCTAAGGTCCCAAATTTACTGCTAAGTGGAAAACCATGTGGAAAGGCACAGACAGCCAGGAGGTTGGCTTAGAAGCAGCCACCCTTTAAAGAAAGCGTAATAGCTCACTGGTCGAGTCGGTCTGCGGGGAAGATTTAACGGGGCTAAGCAGTAAACCGAAGCTTGGAGTGCATAACTTTGTTATGCGCGGTAGAGGAGCGTTCCGTAAGCCTGTGAAGGTGAGTTGAGAAGCTTGCTGGAGGTATCGGAAGTGCGAATGCTGACATGAGTAACGATAATGCGGGTGAAAAACCCGCACGCCGAAAGCCCAAGGTTTCCTTGCGCAACGTTAATCGGCGCAGGGTGAGTCGGCCCCTAAGGCGAGGCAGAAATGCGTAGTCGATGGGAAGCAGGTTAATATTCCTGCACCTCGCGTAAGTGCGATGGAGGGACGGAGAAGGTTAGGTGTACCAGGCGTTGGTTGTCCTGGGGAAAGGCGGTAGGTTTGAATCTTTGGCAAATCCGGGATTCTTTAAGACCGAGCACCGAGACGAGCCTTTAAGGCGAAGTCACTGATACCACGCTTCCAGGAAAAGCTCCTAAGCTTCAGCTTACGCAGACCGTACCGTAAACCGACACAGGTGGGTAGGATGAGAATTCTCAGGCGCTTGAGAGAACTCGGGTGAAGGAACTAGGCAACATGGCACCGTAACTTCGGGAGAAGGTGCACCCTTTTTGGTGGCTCATGCGAGCTATAGCTGAAGAGGGTCGCAGTAACCAGGCCGCTGCGACTGTTTATCAAAAACACAGCACTCTGCAAACACGAAAGTGGACGTATAGGGTGTGACGCCTGCCCGGTGCTGGAAGGTTAATTGATGGGGTCAGCCGCAAGGTGAAGCTCTTGATCGAAGCCCCAGTAAACGGCGGCCGTAACTATAACGGTCCTAAGGTAGCGAAATTCCTTGTCGGGTAAGTTCCGACCTGCACGAATGGCGTAACGACAGCGGCGCTGTCTCCACCCGAGACTCAGTGAAATTGAAATCGCTGTGAAGATGCAGCGTTCCCGTGGCAAGACGGAAAGACCCCGTGAACCTTTACTATAGCTTTACACTGAACGTTGAGTTCGTCTGTGTAGGATAGGTGGGAGGCTATGAAACTGTGGCGCTAGCTGCAGTGGAGCCATCCTTGAAATACCACCCTGTCGTGCTTGACGTTCTAACCTAGGTCCATTATCTGGATCGGGGACCGTGTATGGTGGGTAGTTTGACTGGGGCGGTCTCCTCCTAAAGAGTAACGGAGGAGCTCGAAGGTACGCTCAGCGCGGTCGGACATCGCGCACTGTGTGCAAAGGCATAAGCGTGCTTGACTGCAAGATCGACGGATCAAGCAGGTAGGAAACTAGGACTTAGTGATCCGGTGGTTCTGTATGGAAGGGCCATCGCTCAACGGATAAAAGGTACTCCGGGGATAACAGGCTGATACCGCCCAAGAGTTCATATCGACGGCGGTGTTTGGCACCTCGATGTCGGCTCATCACATCCTGGGGCTGTAGTCGGTCCCAAGGGTATGGCTGTTCGCCATTTAAAGTGGTACGCGAGCTGGGTTCAGAACGTCGTGAGACAGTTCGGTCCCTATCTGCCATGGGCGTTGGAAGTTTGAGAGGGGCTGCTCCTAGTACGAGAGGACCGGAGTGGACGAACCTCTGGTGTTCCGGTTGTCACGCCAGTGGCATTGCCGGGTAGCTATGTTCGGAAGCGATAACCGCTGAAAGCATCTAAGCGGGAAGCGCGCCTCAAGATGAGACTTCCCGGGGCACAAGCCCCCTAAAGGAACCATATAGACTATGTGGTTGATAGGTCAGGTGTGTAAGTGCAGCAATGCATTGAGCTAACTGATACTAATGATCCGTGAGGCTTGACCATATAACCTCAAGTTGCCTTGGCCGACATGACATGTCGATAGATACCAAGTGCACGCTACGTCACAAGACCAAACGCGAGACAGGCGCCGTAGGCCCTTTCTTGGATGGCATGCAGATCCATGCACACCTCCAGAAAGAAGACACGAGCGACGCTCCAACTGTCTCCCTGATGAAATTAGCGCTATGGAACCACCCGATCCCATCCCGAACTCGGAAGTGAAACGTAGCCGCGCCGATGGTAGTGCAGCCTAAGCTGTGCGAGAGTAGGTCATCGTC
>NZ_JBRREB010000009.1:0-106689 GCF_056759995.1 Stenotrophomonas sp. STEN030
GAGCATGGCTCGGCACTACCAAGGCATTGCTGGTAAAGCCTCTGCCGAGCGTGGCTCGGCACTACCAGGGCATTGCTGGTAAAGCCTCTGCCGAGCATGGCTCGGCACTACAGGTTCTCAGCGGGCCAGACCTTCCAGCAGCGGCTGGGTGCTGGCGGTCTCGCCATTGATCAGAAGTGGGCCATCAGGCAATTCCAGTGGCAACACGGCCAGTGCAAGCGCACCCGCTACGCAGGCGACGGTGCCGATGTTGCTGTCGCTGTGCTGGACTGTGTCACCAGAATTGGCGAATGAGACACATTCCAACAACGCCAGCGAGCGCTTGGCCTTGCCCAGGAAGTGGGTGCGGGCAACGATTTCCTGGCCGGGATAGCAGCCCTTCTTGACGCTATAGGCGTTCAAGCGATCCAGCCCCAGCTGTTGCGGCGTCCACTGCTCGCGCTGCCCGTCTTCAAGCCGGGGCAGGCCGAAACGAAGGTCGGATTGACGCCATGCCAATTCCGCGCTGTCGTCGATGGCAGCGGCCACATTGCTGATCTGCAGCGTGCGCGGAACCGTTGCGCTACCCACATCCAGCTCGATGACGGCATCGCTCAGCTGCGCCAATTGCGCGCCACGCGCCGCAACCGGCGCTTCCAGCGCGGCATTCACCGCAAGCGCGCTGGCATGGCTGATGACGACCTTGCGGCGGAATACGAAGCGTCGCAACTGCTCGGCCATGGCCTCGGCACCGCCGTCGTGGCAGATCAGCAGCAGGGTCTGCGCGTCCACCCGTACCAGCTGAAAGATAGACAGCACGCGGCCTTTGGCGGTCAGCCAGACGCTCCATTGCCAATGACCATCGGCCAGCGAGGGCACGTCGTTGGCGAACTGGGCTTGGGCGAAAACGACCGCATCAGCTCCCGCAAGGCTCACGATCTGAGCCTTGGAAAGTGTGCGGAAACCGGTGAATGCAGGGGCGAGGTTGTCAGACACGTGACTGAGGACTAAAATTTGTGCGTTGCGAGACCACCAATGATAGGCCAAACAACCCCCACTCCCGAGCCCGAAGCTGAAGCCCCGTTGGCCCCCGAGAAGCAGCCGCTTCCCGAGGTGACACCGGTGCCTGAGGAAATAGGCGGCCGCGGCGGACTTGATCCGGTGCGGTATGGCGATTGGGAGAAAAACGGGCGCTGCATAGATTTCTGAGCAGCGTTGAGCCAACGCGGCATTGAGCCGCCCAGCCGAGATACGAGTCAGCGAATGGCGAACAGACCCCGCCCCCTCTCTCCGCACCTGCAGGTGTATCGCTGGCAGATCCAGATGGCCACCTCGATCCTGCATCGAGTAACCGGCATCATTCTGACTGTCGGTTCCCTGATCATTGCGGGCGGCTTGTTCGCCCTGATGATGGGGCCTGAGTCCTGGAACTGCTTCACCACCCACGCCAGCGCCTGGTACGGCAAGGTGATCCTGTTCGGTTGGACCTGGTGCTTCGCCTACCACCTGTGCAATGGCATCCGCCATATCGTGCAGGACTTCGCCATCGGCTACGCCAAGGCTACCTTCATCCGCAGCAGCTGGGTGTCGGTGATTGCCTCGCTGGTGCTGACCGCGCTGATCTGGGCTTACGTCTGCATGGGAGCTGCCGCATGAGCAAGTACCGCACCCCGTTGAAGAATGCGCGTGGCCTTGGCAGTGCCAAGTCCGGTACCGAGCACTTCGTCCACCAGCGCCTGACCGCAACCGCCCTGGTCGCACTGACCATCTGGTTCCTGTGCCTGGTGCTGAGCCTGATGGGCGCCGATTACGTTACCGCTGTGGAAACCATTGCCAAGCCGTGGAACGCGATCCTGCTGGGTGGCTTCCTGGTCGCCATGTTCTGGCACGCCCAGCTTGGCCTGCAGGTGGTCCTCGAGGACTACATCCACAACTCGCTGATGGCCCTGGCCTTGCAGACCACGGTCAAGTTTGTCGCCGTGCTCGGCGCCATCGTCAGCATCTTTGCGGTTGCCCGCATCGCGTTTGGGAACTGATACATGTCCGCTTACAACATCACTGAACACAAGGTCGACATGGTCGTCGTCGGCGCCGGTGGCGCTGGCCTGCGTGCAACGTTTGGTCTGGCCCAGAAGGGCCTGCAGACGGTCTGCATCACCAAGGTCTTCCCGACCCGCTCGCACACCGTGGCAGCACAGGGCGGCATTTCCGCCGCGCTCGGCAACATGGGTGAGGACGACTGGCGTTACCACTTCTTCGACACCATCAAGGGTTCGGATTGGCTGGGTGACCAGGACGCCATCGAGTACATGTGCCGTGAGGCCATCCCGGCCATCATCGAGCTGGAGCACTACGGCGTTCCGTTCTCGCGTACCGAAGAAGGCAAGATCTACCAGCGTCCGTTCGGTGGCATGACCACCAAGTACGGTGAAGGCCCGTCCGCGCAGCGTACCTGCGCCGCCGCCGACCGTACCGGCCACGCCATCCTGCACACCCTGTACCAGCAGTCGCTGGCGCATGATGCGCAGTTCATGATCGAGTACTTCGCACTCGACCTGATTTTCGATGACGAAGGCGTCTGCCGCGGCGTGCTCGCCCTGGATATGGCCGAAGGCACCCTGCACCTGTTCCGTTCGCAGGGCGTGGTGCTGGCAACCGGCGGTTACGGCCGTGCCTACTTCAGCGCCACCTCGGCACATACCTGTACCGGTGATGGCGGTGGCCTGGTGGCCCGTGCCGGCCTGCCGCTGCAGGACATGGAGTTCGTGCAGTTCCACCCGACCGGCATCTATGGCGCCGGCTGCCTGATCACCGAAGGTGTGCGAGGCGAGGGCGGTATTCTGCGCAACAGCAATGGCGAGCGCTTCATGGAGCGCTACGCACCGCATTACAAGGATCTGGCATCGCGTGACGTGGTGTCGCGTTCGATGACCATCGAAATCCGCGAAGGCCGCGGCGTCGGCGAGCACAAGGATCACATCCTGCTCGACCTGACCCACCTCGGCCCGGGCGTGATCGACGACAAGCTGCCGGGTATCGCCGAAAGCGCACGCATCTTCGCGGGCGTGGACGTGCACAAGCAGCCGATCCCGGTCATCCCGACCGTGCACTACAACATGGGCGGTATCCCGACCAATTACCACGGTGAAGTGGTGCGCAAGGTCGGCGACAACCCCGATGCAGTGGTACCGGGCCTGTACGCCATTGGCGAAGCGGCCTGCGTGTCCGTGCACGGTGCAAACCGTCTGGGCTCCAACTCGCTGCTCGACCTGGTGGTGTTCGGCCGCGCCGTGGCCAACCGCTGCGCCGAGACGATCAAGCCGGGCGCTGCGCACAAGACCCTGCCGTCGGATGCCTGCGACAAGGCCCTGGGCCTGCTCGACAAGCTGCGTCACGCCAATGGCGATACGCCGACCTCGGTCATCCGCGACAACATGCAGCGCACCATGCAGAACGATGCTGCTGTGTTCCGTACCAGCAAGACGCTGGAAGAAGGCTGCCAGAAGATGGCGGAAGTGTTCGATTCGTTCCAGGACGTCAAGGTTTCCGACCGTTCGCTGGTCTGGAACTCGGACCTGATCGAGACCTACGAGCTGAATAACCTGCTGCTCAACGCAGTGGCGACGATCAACTCGGCCGAGCAGCGCAAGGAAAGCCGTGGCGCCCACGCGCACGAGGACTTCCCGGACCGCGACGACGTCAACTGGCAGAAGCACACGCTGGTCACCGTCGACGACAAGGGCAAGTGCAGCTTCGATTACCGCCCGGTGCACATGTACACGCTCAGCGATGACGTGTCCGTGGTGCCGCCGAAGCCGCGCGTCTACTGATCCGGGGAACTTACGAACATGGCTGAATTTGCACTTCCGAAGAACTCCCGGTTGACCAAGGGCAAGCACTTCCCCGCCAAGGGCGGCGCGAAGAACACGCGTACCTTCAAGATCTACCGCTGGAGCCCCGACGACGACCAGAACCCGCGTACCGACACCTACGAGATCGATCTCGATGCGTGCGGCCCGATGGTTCTGGACGCGCTGATCAAGATCAAGAACGAGATTGATCCGACCCTGACCTTCCGTCGCTCCTGCCGCGAGGGTATCTGCGGTTCGTGCGCGATGAACATCGACGGCACCAACACCTTGGCCTGCACCCGCGCCATTGCCGATTGCGGCAAGGCCGAAGTGCCGATCTACCCGTTGCCGCATATGGACGTGGTCAAGGATCTGGTTCCGGACCTGACCCACTTCTACGCGCAGTACGCCTCGATCAAGCCGTGGATCCGTACCCAGACCCCGGCCCCGGCAGACCGCGAACGCCTGCAGTCGCCGGAAGACCGCAAGAAGCTGGACGGCCTGTACGAGTGCATCCTGTGCGCGTGCTGCTCGACCAGCTGCCCGAGCTACTGGTGGAACGGCGAGCGTTACCTGGGCCCGGCGATCCTGCTGCAGGCCTATCGCTGGATCATCGATTCGCGCGATGAAGACACCGGCGCACGCCTGGACGATCTGGAAGATCCGTTCAAGCTGTACCGCTGCCACACCATCATGAACTGCGCACGTACCTGCCCGAAGGGCTTGAACCCGGCACTGGCAATCGCCGAGATCAAGAAATTGATGATGGCGCGTCGCGCGTAAAGAGGCCGTGCCGAGGCGCAAGCCGGAGCAACGCTGCTGCTTTGCAGCTTTCCCTTCTCCCGCCTGCGGGAGAAGGTGCCCCGCAGGGGCGGATGAGGGGGGCTTTTGAAGTTGCCCTTGCTGAAATCAGAGTGCCGGCCTGGAGTCCCTCCAAGAGCTGCCCTCACCCCAACCCCTCTCCCGTAAACGGGAGAGGGGCTCAAGCTTGAAGCCATGCAGACCGAAGACGAAATCCTGTTGAAGAAGCTGCGCTGGCGCTGCCGCCGTGGCATGCGCGAGCTGGATCAGCTGTTCGGCCGCTATCTAGACCGTCGCTGGCTGCAAGCACCTGTCGCCGAGCGCGAGGTTTTCCTGCAGTTGTTGGACACCGAAGACGATAAGTTGTGGCGCTGGTTCATGGGCTACGAGGTCTGTTCGGATGCGTCGCAGGCGCAACTCATCGGCTATATCCGCGCCCTTCCGGTGTGAGTGGCGGCCATCGCGCTGGCTGAGCTGCGCGTTGCTGGGCCTGGCGATACTCGCCGCTATTTCTATAGTGAACTGCAGATTGGAGCCGGGCTATGCCTGGCCTTTCGGCGTGTGCGTGCTTGGCTGGGGCCTGCTACAGACGCGCGCCGAGGCGCGTAAGCCGGGCCGGAACATACTCATACCCTCGCCACCAAGCCCGCCCTGCATCGACGCCGGACCCGTGGAGCGGCTCGAACTGCTCGAGCGTGGGCCGCTATTGATACTACGTTGGCGGCAGGGCAAGCGGCGCCAACAGCTGCTGTTCTGGCCCGATACGCTGCCCAGGGTGCAGCGACGTGAACTGCGACTGGCCGTAAAGGCGCACGGCGTTTCCCGCCAGCCGCCGGGAATGGCACCATAGCCATCAGTTCACGGGCAGACACGCATGTTCAAACCCTTACCTGTCGCAATCGGATTGCGCTATCTGCGCGCCAAGCGCCGCAATGGCTTCATTTCCTTCATCTCCATGGCTTCCATCCTCGGCATCGCGCTCGGGGTGATGGTGCTGATCACCACCTTGGCGGTGATGAGCGGCTTCCAGAAGGAGATCCGCGACCGCCTGCTGCAGATGTCGGCCCACGCCACGGTGAGCGCCGACGGCGAGCCGATGGCCAACTGGCAGCATGCCATCGACGTGGCAACCAAGGATCCGCGTGTAGCCGGCGCCGCACCGTATATCGAGATCCAGGGCATGTTGAGTGGCCTGCGGGTGCAGGGCGCGATCATCCAGGGCGTTGATCCGGCGCAGGAGTCCAAGGTCTCGGTGCTGGCCGAGAAAATGGTCAAGGGCAAGCTGGACAGCCTGCAGCCCGGCGAATTCAACATGGTGGTCGGCAAGGAACTGGCGATCTGGTTGGGTGTGGATGTCGGCGACAGCGTTGTAGCGACGCTGGCCGAAGTGCAGGGCACGCCAATGGGCGCCATGCCGCGGGTCAAGCGCTTCAAGGTCAGTGGCATCTTCGAGGCCGGCTCCAATGAAGTGGACCGCGGCGTTGCCTTCACCAACATGCAGGACATGGAGCGCGTGCTGCGCATGGATGGCGTCACCGGCGTGCGCCTGAAAATGCACGACATGGACCAGGCCTATACCGTGGCCCGCGATCTGGCGGTCAACCTCAACGGCTACTACCGGGTGAGTGATTGGACCCAGGAGAACGCCAACCTCTACCACTCGTTGCGCATGGAAAAGACGGTGATGGGCATCCTGCTGTCGCTGATCGTGGCGATGGGTGCATTCAACCTGGTGTCTTCGCAGGTGATGCTGGTCACCGACAAGCAGGCTGATATCGCCATCCTGCGTACGCTTGGGTTGACGCCGGGTGGGGTGATGCAGGTGTTCATGGTGCAGGGCACCTTGATCGGTGTGTTCGGGACCATTGTCGGCGTGATCAGCGGCATCACCTTGACCCTCAATCTGGAGCGCATCCTCGGCCTGATCGAGACCATTTTCAACATCAAGTTGCTGCCGGAGGATGTGTACTACATCACCGGCTTGCCGACCGACATGCAGACTGCCGACATTGTGGTGATCACCGTGGTGGCGTTGCTGATGAGCTTTGCCGCAACCATCTACCCGGCGTGGCGCGCAGCCCGCACCCAGCCGGCCGAGGCGCTGCGCTATGAATGAGAACGCATTGATGGAATCGGTAATCCGCGCCGAAGGCCTGGGCAAGACCTACGCCGAAGGCAAGATGCACACGCCGGTGTTCGACGGCCTTGATTTGAACGTCGCCGCGGGCGAAACCGTGGCCATTGTCGGTGCCTCGGGCGCGGGCAAGAGCACTTTGTTGCACCTGCTGGGCGGCTTGGATATTCCGACTGCAGGTGAGGTCTATGTCGCCGGCCAGCGCATGTCGGCGCTGTCCGATGCGGCGCGCGGCAAGCTGCGTAACAGCTCGCTGGGCTTCGTTTACCAGTTCCATCACCTGTTGCCGGAGTTCACCGCGCTGGAGAACGTGATGATTCCGGTGATGTTGGGTGGCAGCGATCCAGCTGGCGCCAGTGCCCGCGCCAAGGCCTTGCTGGAGTCGGTCGGGCTTGGCCACCGCCTGGATCACAAGCCGGGTGAGCTGTCCGGCGGTGAGCGCCAGCGCACCGCGGTTGCGCGCGCCCTGGTCAATCAGCCGGGCTGTGTTCTCGGCGATGAGCCGACCGGCAATCTGGACGACAAGACCGCCGCCACAGTGTTCGATCTGATGCTGGAGTTGAATCGCGTGCATCGCACCAGTTTGGTTCTGGTCACCCATGACCGCAGTTTGGCGCGCAAGTTGGATCGCGTGCTGGAACTGCGTCAGGGTCGCCTGCACGAGCTGGCCAGCAGCGGCGTCTGAGCCGCGAAAAGCAGGTGATGGTCCCGTGGCTGCCACGGGACTACCATGCTTGGGTAATTGCCCGTTGCTTCATGGAATCAGGTTGTTTCCTTCAATGAGGAGTGCTGCCATGAAAAAAATGCTTGTTGCGATGATGCTGGCCGCCGTCCTTGGTGGCTGTGCGACGACCGGGAAACTGACCAGCGCCGAGCGTCTGGATCTTTACCGCGCGCACGCCGGTGAGCCGGTTAAGAGCTTCAGATACTTTGGTTCGCTCAATGGTTGGACAGAGCTGGGCGACAGCGCTTTGGCGGTGTGGACCAAGCCCAACGAAGCCTGGCTGTTGAATCTCAGTGGGCCATGCATGGATCTGTCATTCGCCCAGGCGATCAGCATCACCAACCTTATGGGCCAGGTTTCGGCGCGCTTTGACCGGGTGATCGTGCATGATGGCGGCCCAATGCCACATGTGCCGTGCCGGATTGACAGCATCCAGCCGCTGGACGTGAAGACCTTGCGCGCATCCGAGAAACAGCTGCGCGAAGCCAAGATTTCCGAGCGCGCTGCAGATCAGGGCGCCGAGTCGAACTGAAGCACCACCTGTAGTGCCGAGCCATGCTCGGCAGGGGCTTTACCGGTAATGCCTTTTGTAGGAGCGGCGTAAGCCGCGAAGCCCGCAATCCAATCGATCGCGGGCTTTTCTTTCTCCTTCATTGATGTCAGCTTCGCGGCTCACGCCGCTCCTACATCAACCTGCTTCCGGCGCGACGTAACCCGCCGGCTTTTCCGCGCCACCAGAGAACAGGAACTTCACCAGCTCTTCCTCAAGGAAGGCGCGGTGCTTGGGGTCGCGCGGTGACAGCCGGTTCTCGTTGATCAGCATGGTTTGATGCGCCAACCATGTGGCCCAGGCCGGCTTGCCGATGTTGGCGAAAATGCGCTGACCCAGCTCGCCGGGGTAGGGCACGAAATCCAGACCCTCGGTTTCGCGTTGTTCGTATTGGCAGAAGACGGAGCGGGGCATGGTGTAGTCCTGTCGAATCAGTGCGCCGGATGACGTTCCAGCAGTTTGCGGATAGGTGCGGGCAGGCCGAGTGTGGCCAGGTCGTCACGCGCTACCCAGCGTAGATCGGCATTGTCACCGACCTTGGATGTGAGTGCGACCTTGCGCAGGTGCAGCGGCTGCAGATGCAGGCGGTAGTGGCTGAAGGTATGCACGATCAGCGGGAGCTCGTTGGCGTTGTCGTAGTTGCCTTTGATGCTGGCGGCAAACCACTCGCGCAGCGCGCTATCGGTATCAGCCTGCGGCAAGGTCCACAGCGAGGCCCAGATGCCGGTTGGAGGGCGCTTCAACAGCAGGATGCGACCGTCGGAATCTTCCAGTAGCAAGGCAGTGGCTTCGCGCTCAGGCAACACTTTGCTGGGCTTCGGTGTTGGCAGTGAATCAACCAGACCCTGCGCATGTGCGGCACAGCTACTCTGCAGCGGGCACAAGATGCAGGCCGGCTTTGCGCGGGTGCACAGGGTTGCGCCGAAATCCATCTGCGCCTGGGTGTAATCGGCCATGCGACCGGCCGGCACCTGCGCGACGTGGGCTTGGGCCTGCGCCCATAGCTGCTTTTCGATTGCGGGCAAGCCGGGGAAGCCTGCGATGCCGTGGTAGCGGGTCAAGACACGTTTGACGTTGCCATCAAGGATCGCGAACGGGTCGTTCCAGGCTTGACTGAGGATGGCGCCGGCGGTGCTGCGGCCGATGCCGGGCAGGGCAAGCAGGGCATCGAAATCACGCGGCAACTCACCGCCATGCAGTTCGACGCATTGTTTGGCTGCAGCATGCAGATTGCGGGCGCGGGCGTAATAACCCAGGCCGGCCCAGTGCGCCATCAAGGTGTCGTTGTCGGTTGCTGCAAGGTCGCGCAGGGTTGGGAACGACTGCACGAAACGCTGGAAATATGGCGTCGCGGTGGCGACCTGGGTTTGCTGCAGCATGATTTCCGACAGCCACACCCGGTACGGCGAACGCGGATGCTGCCAAGGCAGATCGTGGCGACCGTGCTGATCAAACCAGGTGAGGAGTTGGCTGGGGAAGTTGGGCATTGGCTCGCAGGCGATGGCGGTTGCTTTCGCATTCCTTCTCCCGCGCGCGGGAGAAGGTGCCCCGTAGGGGCGGATGAGGGGAGCTTTTGATCCTGCTCGTAAAGCTTCCCCTCACCCCAACCCCTCTCCCGTAAACGGGAGAGGGGCTCAGATCAAGCGCCCAGCGCCTGCGGCAACAGCGCATCGACGAAGGCTTCAGCATCAAACACGCGCAGATCTTCCGGGCGCTCGCCGATGCCGGCAAAACGAATCGGAATGCCAAACTCGCGGGCCAGCGCAAACACCACGCCGCCCTTGGCGGTGCCATCCAGCTTGGTTACGACCAGGCCGGTGACGCCGGCAGCGGCATGAAACTGGCGCAGCTGCGACAGCGCGTTCTGGCCGGTGGTGCCGTCGATCACCATCAGCACTTCGTGCGGCGCTGTTTCGTCGATCTTGCCGAGCACGCGGCGGATCTTGCTTAGCTCGTTCATCAGGCCGGTCTGGGTGTGCAGGCGGCCGGCGGTATCGGCGATCAACACACTGGTGCCGCGCGCCTTGCCTGCCTGCAATGCGTCGAACGCGACCGAGGCAGCATCAGCATTCTGACCTTGGGCGACCACGGCCACGCCATTGCGTTCGCCCCAGATCTGCAGCTGGGCGACGGCGGCGGCGCGGAAGGTGTCGCCAGCGGCCAGCATCAGGCTATGGCCCTGATCCTTGAAGCGCTTGGCCAGCTTGCCGATGGTGGTGGTCTTGCCGACGCCATTGACGCCGACGGTAAGAATCACAAATGGTTTTGCATTGGTGTCGATGACCAGCGGTTTGGCGACCGGTTCGAGCATCGCGATCAGGTCGGCGCGAAGTGCGGCCAGTAGCGCGTTGGCATCGGCGAACTCACGCGACTTCATGCGCTTGCGCAGGTCTTCGACCAGCGCCGTGGTCGCTGGCATGCCGACGTCTGCGGTGATCAGTGCGGTCTCGATCTCGTCGAGCAGGTCGTCGTCGAGCTTGGGGTTGCGCGAGAACAGGCCGCCGAAGCTGCGCGCAAAGCTGCTGTTGCGCAGGCGATCACGCCAGCCGAGTTTGCCGGCCGGTGCTGCGGGAGCTGCGTCGACTGGAATGAGTGCTGCGTCTGAGTCGGGGGCGCTGGGGGCGATGACTTCGGCGACGGCCGGAGCGGGAGCTGCTGCCGCAATCGGAACTACGGGAGCGGGGGCGGCGGGAGTAGCAGCTACAGGAGCTGCAGCTACAGGAGTAGCAGCTACAGGAGTAGCAGCTACAGGAGTAGCAGCTACAGGAGTAGCAGCTACAGGAGTAGCCGCAACAGGAGCAGGTTCCACTGGCAGCGGAGCGATTTCGACGACTGCCGGGGAGGGGGCTTCGATAGCAGACGGGGTTTCGACTTGGACTGCCGCTGCAACGGGGGCTGCTTCAACTACGGCGGCTTGTTCCACAACCTGCGCGGGTGTTGCTGCGATCTCGGTTGTCAGCTCTACAGGCGTTGCTGCAGCGACAGGAGCTTCGACCGGCGCTTGCGCTGTTTCAGTCTGAATGGGTTCTGCCGGCAGCGGCGCTTGCGCCGACGGTGCCTGCGGGAAAGCGGCGGCCAGTTCCTCAACGCTCAGCGTGGACGGCTTTGCGGGCTGTTGGGCGTCGTCGGTCTTTTTGCGGCGAAAGAAGCTGAACATGGAGGAAAAAGGCCTGAAATCAGATGTCTATGTTACCACCGGCGGTTGGGCCACCGACGTTGCGGGCAGCACGAGGGCAGTTGATCGAAGCCCCTCTCCCGTTCACGGGAGAGGGGTTGGGGTGAGGGCAGCTCCTGGGGCTTTACCAGTAGGGTCTCTGCCGAGCATGGCTCGGCACTACGAGCATTGCCGGGAAAGCTCCTGCCGAGCATGGCTCGGCGCTACACTCAGGCCGACAACTCGAGCAGCAGCTTGTTCAAGCGGCGCACGTAACCGGCCGGGTCCTTCAGGCTGTCGCCAGCGGCCAGTGCGGCCTGGTCGAACAGCACGTGAGCCAGGTCGTTGAAGCGGTCCATATCGGCTTCCGCATCGAGCTTTTCAATCAGCGGGTGGGCCGGGTTGAACTCGAATACCGGCTTGCTGTCCGGCACCTTCTGGCCACTGGCTTCCAGGATCTGGCGCATCTGCAGGCCCAGGTCCTGCTCGCCGATGGCCAGGATGGCCGGCGAGTCGGTCAGGCGGTGCGAGACGCGCACTTCGGCAACTTCTTCGCCAAGTACGGTCTTCAGGCGCGCGGCCAGGCCTTCCTTGGTCTTGGCAACTTCTTCCTGTGCCTTCTTGTCTTCCTCGGTCTCAAGCTTGCCCAGGTCGAGATCGCCGCGGGCGATATCGGCGAAGGACTTGCCGTCGAACTCGGTGAGGTAGCTCATCAGCCACTCGTCGATGCGATCGGTCATCAGCAGTACTTCGATGCCCTTCTTGCGGAACACCTCAAGATGCGGGCTGTCCTTGACCTGCTGGAAGCTTTCGCCGGTCAGGTAATAGATCTTGTCCTGGCCTTCGATCATGCGGCCAATGTAATCGGCCAGCGCAACGCTCTGCTCGCCGCTGCCGTCATGGGTGGAGGCGAAGCGCAGCAGGCCGGCGACCTTCTCGCGGTTGCCGTAGTCCTCGGCCGGGCCTTCTTTCAGCACCTGGCCGAAGTTCTTCCAGAAGCCTGCGTATTCTTCCGGCTTGTCCTTGGCCAGCTTCTCCAGCATGTCCAGCGAACGCTTGGTCAGGGCCGACTTCATCGAGTCGATCACCGGGCCGGACTGCAGGATTTCGCGCGACACGTTCAACGGCAGGTCGTTGGAATCGACCACGCCCTTGATGAAGCGCAGGTACAGCGGCAGGAACTGCTCGGCCTGATCCATGATGAAGACGCGCTGCACGTAGAGCTTCAGGCCCTTGGGCGCGTCGCGGTGGTATAGGTCGTAGGGCGCGCGGCCCGGGGTGTACAGCAGCGAGGTGTACTCCAGCTTGCCTTCGACCTTGTTGTGGGTCCAGGCCAGCGGGTCGGTCGGGTCGTGCGCGATGTGCTTGTAGAACTCTTTGTATTCCTCGTCCTTGATCTCGGACTTGGCACGGGTCCACAGCGCGTTGGCGCGGTTGACGGTCTCCCACTCCGGCGTGGCCGGCTTGTCGGCTTCCTCGCCGTGGTGCTCTTTCTGCAGCTCGATCGGCAGGCCGATATGGTCGGAGTACTTCTTGATCAGGCTGCGCAGCTGCCAGCCGTCGGTGTAGCTGTCTTCGCCTTCCTTCAGGTGCAGCACGATGCGGGTGCCGCGCTCGGGCTTGTCGATGGTCTCGACCTCGAACTCGCCTTCGCCCTTGGACGACCAATGCACGCCCTCGCTGGCCGGCAGGCCGGCGCGACGGCTGTACACATCAACCTGGTCGGCAACGATGAAGGCCGAATAGAAGCCCACGCCGAACTGGCCAATCAGGTTGGAGTCTTTCTTCTGGTCGCCGGACAGGTTCTTCAGGAACTCTGCGGTGCCCGACTTGGCGATGGTGCCGAGGTGGGCAATGGCTTCATCGCGGCTCAGGCCGATGCCGTTGTCGTCGATGGTCAGGGTGCGCGCGACCGGGTCGGCCTCGATGCGGATGCGCAGCGGCGCGCCGCCTTCGAGCAGCTCGGGCTGGGTCAGCGCTTCGAAACGCAGCTTGTCAGCGGCGTCGGCGGCATTGGACACCAGCTCGCGCAGGAAGATTTCCTTGTTCGAGTACAGCGAATGGATCATCAGGTGCAGCAGCTGCTTCACCTCGGTCTGGAAACCGCGGGTTTCCTTGTGATTCTGGTTGCTCATCGGTCGGGGTGCTCCGTTGCTGATGGATCGCGCAGCTGCGCGGTGGCTGCAGCATGGGTAAGGGTGAATGGGCCGTTTTCAAGGTGGACGCAGCCGGAGCGGGCGCTGGTCTATCATCTGCAACACTTGGAACTGTTGGATGTAGGCCGCCGATGTATTTGATTTGCCACGTTTTGTCATTGGCTTTGCCGGTGCGGGCCGGATGAGTCCGGTCCGCGGCAAGGCGCCCGCTGCTGCCAGCGGGCAGGTGCGCATCGTCGGTGGACGGTGGCGCAATACCCGTTTGCAGGTTCCTGAATTGCCGGGCCTGCGGCCGACCAGCGACCGGGTGCGCGAAACCCTGTTCAACTGGTTGATGCCCAAGCTGTCTGGCGCGCGGGTTCTGGACCTGTTTGCCGGCAGCGGTGCGCTTGGTCTGGAAGCGGTGTCGCGCGGTGCGGCGTCGGCACAACTGGTGGAGCGCGATCCGCAGCTGGTGGCGGCCCTGCGCGGTGTGGTCGGGAAGCTGGGGGCGGGGACACAGGTTGAGGTGATTGTCGGCGATGCCCTGCAATGGCTGGGCAGTGCGCCACCCGCGCAGGCCGATCTGGTGTTTCTGGACCCTCCCTTTGCCGCCGGTTTGTGGGAACAGGTGATCGAGCGCCTACCCCGACACCTGGCTGAAGATGCCTGGTTGTACGTGGAAGCGCCGGTGGACGCGACGCTGCAGCTGCCGGCGGAATGGCAGCTGCGCCGCCAGGGCAGTACCCGCGAGGTGGCCTATGCCCTCTATCGCCGGGCCGCTGCTACACTTCGCGGCGACATGAACGCGACCGAACCCGCATGACCTCAGCCAACCGCCGCATCGCCGTATACCCGGGCACTTTCGACCCGATCACCAATGGTCATATCGACCTGGTGAACCGTGCCGCGCCGCTGTTCGAGAAGGTGATAGTCGGCGTGGCGCAGAGCCCGTCCAAGGGCCCGACGCTGCCGCTGGAACTGCGCGTAGCCTTGGCAGTGGAAGCCCTGCAGCACCACGACAATGTGGAAGTGGTCGGCTTCGACACCTTGCTGGCCCACTTCGTGCGCTCGGTGCACGGCGGGGTGCTGCTGCGCGGCCTGCGCGCGGTGTCCGATTTTGAGTACGAATTCCAGATGGCGAGCATGAACCGGCATCTGATCCCGGAGGTGGAGACGCTGTTCCTGACCCCCTCCGAGCAGCACAGCTTCATCTCTTCCTCGCTGGTGCGTGAAATCGCCCGGCTGGGCGGGGATGTCTCCGGCTTCGTGCCGGCAACTGTGCTCGAAGCGTTGCGCAAGGCCCGCGAAGCGCGCGGACAATAAATTTTTCAGTAACACCACTTTTCAACGGGAGAACGATCATGAAGAACACGATGCGCGTGCTGCTTGCCGCCTCGATGGTGCTGGCTGTAACCGCCTGCAAGAAAGAAGAAGCACCGGTAGTAGAAGCGCAGCAGGCGCTGGTCGCCCCGGCCAAGGATGACGACGCGGGTTGGAAGAAGTACCTGCAGGCGGTTGCCGTGCAGAACATGGGCAACATCACCGCCAGCCCGTTCCTGTACTACCTGCCGCCGGAATCGGATCCGGAGTTTGCTGCCAAGTACGACCGTCAGGCTGAGAGCGCTACCGGTGCCGTTGGCCGCGGCATCCAGCCGGGCAACATGCTGGCTTTCGGTTCGTCGGCTTCGGCCAAGATGGCCGACCTGATCGAGACCAGCTTCAAGGACGTGCAGGCTGATTCGATGAAGGGTGTGCGCGTGGTGTTCATCGGCGACGCCGCTGACAACGCCCGCGTGCAGACCATCGTCAAGCCGACCGGCGCCGACTACGTCTTCGTCGAAGCCAAGTGACGCACTGGCGCGGGGCCGCGTAGCGGCTCCGCCCTTGCCAGTGCGTCATCCCCGCGCAGGCGGGGGTCGCTTTGGCTCTGCTGCGGCTCTGGTTTGAGCCACAGCAGACCTGCCCAATCTGGAGGTTGCCAAATGGCAGCATCCTCACGGGCAGAACGGTGTGGGGCGGCGGCATTGCCGTCACCCCAACCCCGGCAAAACCAGTATCCGGTAAGCTTGCTGTCGGCGCTGCCCTTGGCAGGCCATGAACAGCAGGACCGATGAACCGGCAGGCGCCGGTTGCAAGCCCCGCTCCGACGGGAACACCGCAACAATGTCTTTGAAAATCAACGAGCTCTGCGTCAACTGCGACGTCTGTGAGCCGGCCTGTCCCAACCAGGCCATCGCAATGGGCGAGACGATCTACGTGATCGATCCGGCCCGTTGCACCGAATGTGTCGGTCATTTCGATGAGCCGCAATGCGTGGTGGTGTGCCCGGTCGAATGCATCGACCCGGACCCGGAAATCGTCGAAACCGAAGATCAGCTGCTGGCCAAACTGGCCGGTCTGCAACGCGATCACCCTGAGTTTTACCAATCGGAGAATCCAACGGCATGAAACTCGTTGCCCGTTCCCTGCTGCTGTTCGCACTGGTGTTGTCACCGGTTGCGTGGGCGGCCGATACCGCACCGGCCCGCGCCGCACACCCCGATGGCGCGGCAATTGCCAGCGGCCATTCGCTGGCGACCCAGGCCGGTATGGAAATCCTTGGCAAGGGCGGTAACGCGTTCGATGCCGCGGTGGCCGTGTCCTCCACCCTGGCCGTGGTCGAGCCGATCAGCTCGGGCCTGGGTGGTGGTGGCTTCTTCCTGCTGCACGACGCCAAGACCGGCAAGGACGTGATGCTGGATGCGCGCGAGACCTCGCCCGAGTCCGCAACGCCCGAGCAGTTCCTGGACAAGAACGGCAATCTGGACCGTGACCGCTCGGTCAATGGCCCGTGGTCGGCCGGTATCCCGGGCTTGCCGGCGGCGCTTGTGAAGCTGGCGCGTGAGCATGGCAAGTTGCCGCTGAGCGATTCGCTGGCACCGGCGATCCGCGTCGCCACCGAGGGCTTCCCGGTGTATGCACGCATGGCCCGCGGCTACGCCAGCCGCCGCGAAGTAATGGACCGCTACCCGGGTACCCGTGAGGTCTACCTGCGCAACGGCAAGCCGATTGCCGAGGGCGACATCTTCAAACAGCCGGAGCTGGCGCATACGCTGCAGCTGCTGGCTGCCAACGGCTTTGATGGCTTCTATCGCGGCGAGACCGGGCGCAAGCTGCTGGCCGGCGTGAAGCAGGCCGGCGGTCGCTGGACTGCCGAGGAACTGGCCGGTTACACGGTCAAGACCCGTGAGCCGATCGTGTTCAATTACCGTGGCTGGAAGATCACCACCGCCTCGCCGCCGTCCTCCGGTGGCATCGCGCTGGCCTCGATGCTGCAGATCCTCGAACCCTGGGATCTGAACAAGATGGATCAGGCGCACAGCACCCACCTGGTGGTGGAAGCGATGCGTCGTGCCTATCGCGACCGTACCTTCTTCCTCGGCGATCCCGACTTTGTCGATATTCCGCAGAAGGTGCTGACCAGCCGCGATTATGCGCAGGGCCTGCGTGCCACCATCCACCCGGAAAAGGCCACGCCCAGCGACCTGCTGTCGGGCAACCCGACGCCGCTGGAAGATGATGAGACTACCCATTTCTCGATCATCGACAGCGAAGGCAACCGCGTTGGCGGTACCCAGACGGTGAACCTGCTGTACGGCTCGGGTCTGATCCCGGCCGGCACCGGTGTGCTGCTGAACAACGAGATGGACGACTTCGCGCTGAAGCCGGGTACGCCCAATGCCTTCGGTGTGATGGGTTATGCGGCCAACGCGCCGGCCAAGGGCAAGCGCATGCTCAGCTCGATGACGCCGACCTTCATGGAAAACGACGACAAGGTCGTGGTGATTGGCACGCCCGGTGGAAGCCGCATCATCACCATGGTCCTGCTCGGCATCCTCGGCTATGACGCCGGGCTGGACGCACAGCAGGTAGCCGCCTTGCCGCGCTATCACCACCAGTGGTTGCCGGATGAGATTTCGGCTGAGACCGGCGCGTTCTCGCCGGAAGTCGCCAAACAGCTGCAGGCGATGGGTCACAAGGTTGAACTGCCTGGTGATGCAGCCGAAGGCGGCCGCGGTTCCAGCCACGTCTGGGGCAACCTGCAGACGGTGGAGTGGGACAGACGCAGCAATGTACTCAGTGGCGGCAGCGATCCGCGTAACCCGGTAGGTAGTGCCGCGGTCCGCAAGTCGGGAAAGGCCGACTGAGCTAAACAGCAAACCCCGTTTCGGCGGGAATGCTGTTCACTTGAACGCTTGAGTCCCCCAGAATCCGATGCCAGTTGCTGGCATCGGATTTTTTGTGGGAGCGGCGTCAGCCGCGAAGCAGGTAAATCATCAGTTGGTACAGTTGCCAACTGCTTAAGCGGCGTCAGCTTCGCGGCTGACGCCGCTCCCACAGTGTAACGCCAGCTCACGCCGCCCCAGTACTGAAGCTATTGGCAACCGCCGGCTTCAACAAAACCGCGCGCAACACTGCGTTCCCTATCCATGCCGTTCCCCGTCAATTATCCGCCAGCAGATCCTTGCGAATATTTAACGCGCAGCGGGTAGAATTTTTCATATGAAACTATGGTCGATTCGCGGTAACTCGCAAAAACTCGATGGCGGCGCAATGTTCGGCAATGCACCCAAGGCGTTGTGGGAGCGATGGGCGCCGGCCGATGAATCCAATCGTATTGAATTGGCCTGCCGCGCCTTGCTGGCCAGCCCGCTGGGCGGCAAGACCGTGTTGTTCGAAACCGGCATCGGTGCGTTCTTCGAGCCCAAGCTGCGCGAGCGCTATGGTGTGCAGGAGCCGCGTCATGTGTTGATCGACTCACTGCGTGAAGCGGGCTTCGAGCATGAAGACATCGACGTGGTCGTGCTCAGTCACCTGCATTTCGATCACGCAGGCGGTTTGCTGGCACCGTGGTCGGAAGGGCGTGAGCCGGAGCTGTTGTTCCCCAACGCGACCTTCGTGATTGGTGCCGAGCACTGGGAACGGGCCAAGCATCCGCATCCGCGTGATCGGGCCAGTTTCATTCCCGAGTTGACTGGATTGCTGGAAGCCAGTGGGCGCCTGGAAATCGTCAGCGGTGCCTATTCGAAAGCCTTGGGCGAGTCGGTACGTTTCAGCTTCAGCGACGGCCATACGCCAGGCTTGATGTTGGCCGAGATCGTCGGTCCTGAGCGTGTCAACGGCCAGCCGCGTGGTGGCGTGGTGTTCTGCGCCGATCTGATCCCCGGCCGCTCCTGGGTGCACGTGCCGATCACCATGGGTTACGACCGCAATGCCGAGTTGCTGATCGACGAGAAGCGTGCCTTCCTGGAAGACAAGCTGGCGCGGAATGTGCACCTGTTTTTCACCCACGATCCGCAATGCGCGATGGCGCAGGTGGTGCGTGATGAAAAGGGACGCTTTGCCACCGCCCATGAAGTGGGTGAGTTGAAGGCGCGTTCGCTGGCTGCCTGAGCCTGGCAGTCAATCTGAGTCGTGATCGAAAAGAGCGGAACCGCGAGGTTCCGCTCTTCTCATGCGTTGCGTCGACTTGTAGGTGGTGCCTTTCGTGCTCTTGCTCTTGGCCGAATAATCGGTCGTGTGCTGATGTCAGGGGACGAGTAGTTATGGTCGCGGCGCTCGCGGTGAGGAGTGATTGCCAGCGGCAGGTGGGCGAACAGGGCGGTAAACAGCCTGGTTTCCGGGTGCGGGCGCCTGCCTGCGTCGGGAATGGATCTCCGTCAAACGGCGATGAAATTCGATCATTGCTGGGCGTCAGGGTGCTGCTGCCGATGGCTTCCATGCTGACCTTCGTCCCTGCAGAAACTGACTTCCGGCACTGAATCTGGCTGGTACCAGCGGCGACAGTTGTCCCATCAATTTCTGCAGAGATATCGCCTTGAAATGTCCTTCCTTGTTACGCCGTGCGATGCTTGCCTGCGTCATGTTGCTGGCGCCGGCGATGGCGGCAGTTGCCGCGCCGACCGAAGTTGTCCCACTGCAGGCTCGCCCTGATCGCGCCACCACTATGGCGATATGGGCGCCTGCACAGGTGCGCGGGGTGGTGCTGTTTTCCTCGGGGCATGGCGCCTGGCCGGAGCGTTACGAGCGGCTGATGCAGTCCTGGTCGGAGGCCGGCTTCGTCGTTCTGGCTCCCCTGCACGTGGATTCGGTGAAGTATCCGGAGCGGGAAAAGTTCTCTCTAGAGCAGGGTTTGGGCGAACGTTTCGCCGACATGCACGCGGCCAGTGCTTATGCCGCCGCACATTGGCCGGGGCTGCCGGTAGCTACGGCGGGGCACAGCCTGGGGACCTTGATTTCGACCGCGCTCGGCGGCGCGCTGTCGCAGCTGGGACCGCTGCGCGACCCATCGGTGGTCGCGGTGCTGGGTTACTCCTCACCGGGCAGGATTCCGGGTCTGATCGGAGCGGAGTCGTATGCAACGCTGGCGGTGCCGCTGCTGCTTGTTACTGGCGACGAGGACCGGGTGCCGGGCTTCGTCGTGGATCCGGCCGATCACCTCTATGCGGTCGAGACAGCGCCCGCAGGTGGAAAGACAGCGGTGGTGCTTGCCAGTGGTGATCACAATCTGATCGGCGGAGAGCCGGAGCAGCTGTTTGAAAGAGCCCGGCAACTCGGGACCGCGTTCCTGCAGGCCGAGTTGCTTGGAAGCGAGCCGGCGCGTGGCGTACTGGCCGCTCCGCCAGCGTCGGGTGAGTACTGGCTGCGGCGATGAAGCTGGCGTGGCTGCCGGCAGCTGCCCGCAGCCACGTGATGCGCGGACTGGCTTCAGCCAACCCGGGTGCCGAAAATGCGGTCGCCGGCATCGCCCAGGCCCGGCAGGATGTAGCCCTTCTCGTTGAGGCGCTCGTCGATGGCGGCGGTATACACCTCAACGTCCGGATGCACGGCTTCCAGTGCCCTCAGGCCTTCCGGTGCGGCGACCAGGAAGATGCCCTTGATACGGCGGGCACCGGCCCGCTTGAGCATGTCGATGGTGGCGATCAAGGTGCCGCCGGTTGCCAGCATCGGGTCCAGGATCAACGCGTCGCGCTCTTCCAGCCGGCCGGTCAGGCGTTCGAAGTAGGGCACCGGCTGCAGGGTCTCCTCGTCGCGCTGCAGGCCAACCACGCTCACGCGCGCAGCCGGGATCAGCGACAGCACGCCGGTCAGCATGCCCAGGCCCGCGCGCAGGATCGGCACCACGGTGATCTTGGCACCAGCGATGCGCTGCACCTGCACCGGGCCAGCCCAGCCAGGCATGGTGTGGCTCTCGGTTTCGAGATTGGCGGTGGCCTCGTAGGCCAGCAGGGTGCCCAGCTCATTGACCACTTCGCGGAAATCCTTGGTGCTCATCGATGCATCGCGGAGCAGGCCGATCTTGTGTTGGACCAGGGGGTGGCGGACTTCGACGATTTTCATGGGCGTGATCAAACAGGAGGAGAAGAATTGTCATTTTAGCGCCTCTGCGCTCGCGGCTCCTGAGCGGCAGGGGCACGGTGCGACAGCCGCCATATCCGGCCAATGCAGCTTGACCTGGCCGGCAAGACCGGGGTGCGCCTGTCGGACGACTACGTCCAAATGGCTTTCGCGCTCGACAATGGTCGGTGCATGGCGTCATGCAGATGGTGATTTCTGCAGTTTGGCGGAGGCTGGTTTCGTTGCCCGCTGGCGGAGGTCACTACGGCAAGGATCAGCACCGCCGGGGCAGGCCACTTCCGCTCAGGGCATCGGCGGCGCAAGGGCTTTAGCAGTCGTGCTGTAACCTTGGCGCAACGGACTGACATATTCCCGCCTTGTCACTGTAACTGTCGCGTAACTGAACGGACATACCTTGCACACCCATCCTTTACACAGATTGGGGGCGGTAGTGCGCAAGAGCGTCTTGGTGGTGGCGGTGACGACCGCGGTGGCCTGTATGGCTGTCGCGCCTGCATATGCACAACAGGCCACGGCCGACGGCACGACCACGCTCGCCAGCGGTGCAGCGGCCGCTATCGATCTGGAGCGCATTGAAGTGCGTGCGCAGCGCGAAGCGCAGATACGCGCCGTTGAACTCAAACGCGACGCCAATGGTGTGCAGGACGCGGTTGCCTCCGACTCGATGGGCGACTATCCGGACATGAATGTCGCCGAGTCGCTGCAGCGGCTGCCCGGTGTCAGCGTTACCCGCGATCAGGGCGAGGGCCGCTTCGTGGTGATCCGCGGTCTTGATGCGGCCTTGAACAGCGTCAGCATCGACGGTATTGCCATCGGCACACCGGAGGACTCCTCACGCGCAGCACCGCTGGACGTGATTCCGTCCGAGTCCACCGAGCGCCTGCGGGTAATCAAGTCGGCCACGCCGGATATGCCGGGTGATGCCATCGGTGGCGCAGTGGTTGTGGAATCGGCATCGGCGTTCGACCGTGATGGCCGTTCCTTGAAGGGCAAGCTGGAAGGCAGCCACCAGGAGCTGTCGGGTGAGACCAGCCCGAAGGCCGCCTTCAATTACAGCGAAGTGTTTGCGGAAACCTTCGGTGTGGCGCTGGGCGTGAACTACCAGAAGCGCACGTTTGAATCCGACAACACCGAAGTGGAATACGGCGAGTTCGATGGCGGCGCTGAGGACGATCTGGTTGCGGTCGAGGTGCAGCGTCGCAAATACACGATTGAGCGTGAACGCACGGGTGCAAACTTGAACTTCGATTGGCGTCCGGATGACGACAATCGGTACTACCTGCGCACCTTGTACAGCCAGTTCGACGATGCTGAAACGCGGCAGCGCACGATCTTTGGCTTTGGTGATGCGGACTCGATCACCGCCCTGGGTGGCGGTCGCTATCAGGTGGACGATCTGCCGGCGAAAGCCATCAGCAAGCGCATGCGTTACCGCACCAAGGAAGAGAACACCTTGGCCCTCAGCTTCGGTGGTGAGAACCGCCTGAGCGGCGCCGTACTGGATTACAAGCTGGGCTACACCAAGACCCGCGAGCGCGTGAATGATGAAATGGAAGCGCGCTTCAACTATGCCGGTGGCGATATGTCGGCCACTCTCAACCAGAACAGCGGCATCCCCGGCATCAGCCTGAGTGACAGTGGCTGGATGGACAACGGCAACTATGTCTTCGACCGCGTGGTGCTCTCGCCCAAGCAGATCGACGACAGCGAACGCAGCGCGCAGCTCAACATCCGCTTCGATGGTGACAAGGCCAGCTACAAGTTCGGCGTGCTGGGCCGTTGGCGCGAGCGCGATGTCAATGTGGATGAGGTCGAGTTGAAGACCGGCCCGGCGGTCGATCTGTCCAGCTGGAATGGCAAGACGCTGGATCATCGCGGTGGCAGCCTCGGCCAAGGCATGAGCTCGGCGGCGATGCGTGCCTGGTGGGCGGCCAACGGCAGCAAGTACAGCGCCAAGTCCGGTGACGTTGCCGGCAACAAGATGACCTCGCTGGAAGAGGACTACGTCGCCAGTGAAGACATCCTCTCGGCCTATGCAATGGGCACCTGGGACATCGGCGCGCTGCGCGTGATCGGCGGCGTGCGTGTCGAGAACACTCAGTTCAATGCAACGGGCAACGACGTGGATATCGCCAGCGACGGCAAGACCGTTGTGGTGACACCGCGTATCGCCAACAACAGCTATACCAGCGTGCTGCCGGGTCTGCATCTGCGCTACGACACCAACAATGATTGGGTGCTGCGTGGCTCGGTCAACAAGACCGTGGCGCGTCCATCGTTCGGTGACGTCTCGCCGCGTTTGGCTGTGAACCGCGACGACAAGGAAGCGCGTATCGGCAATCCGAATCTGGACCCGTACGAGTCGACCAATCTGGATTTCTCGTTCGAGCGTTACCTGGGCGATAGCGGCATCGTCTCGCTGGGCCTGTTCCACAAGTCCATCGATGGCTACATCGTACAGGTCGAGAGCAAGACCGATCCCGAGTATCCGGGCTTTGACGTGACCCGCTCGATCAATGGCGACAAGGCCAAGGTCTTCGGCGCCGAGTTCAACTGGCAGCAGCAGCTGAGCTTCCTGCCGGGTGCATGGTCCGGCTTGCTGGTCGGTGCCAGCGGCACCTGGCTGGATACCGATTTTGATCCGGGTATCGCTGATCGTGAGAACGATGACTTCAACCTGCCGCGTGCCTCCAAGAACATCTACAGCGCGCACATCGGTTACGAGTGGGGCGGCCTGAGTACGCGGCTGGCTGGCGTCTATCGCAGTGAGTACCTGGATACCATCGGCGACAGCCGCGCCTTTGATATCTATGTCGCGCCGCATACCCAGCTCGACTTCAGTTTCGACTACAAGGTAAGCAAGAACGTGAGTCTGTATCTGGAAGCCTCCAATCTGCTGGATGAGCCGCTGGAGCTGTATCAGGGCATCTCCTCGCGCACCCTGCAGAACGAGGAATACGGCCGCACCTACGCGATCGGCGTGAAGGTGGCACTGTGAGGGCCGCGCTGCTCGCCAGTGCCGTTGCCTTGGTGCTGAGTGCCTGCCAGCCAGCGCCGAAGTCCACCACGCCGCCTACCGCTGCCGATCTTGCCGAAGGTGCAACCGCCGCGGCGTCCACGCTGGTTGCCGAAGCCTTCCTGACGCCGATGACGCCGGCTGACAACATCGATTCACCCGCCAGCTGGCGCGGTGCCGATGGCCGGCTGTGGCTGATCGCCACCGCCAAGGCCACCGACAAGCTGGTGGTATACGACGGCCAGAGCGGCAAGCATCTGCGTGACGTCGGCAGCACTGGCACCGCGTTGGGTCAGTTCGACCGACCCAATGGCATCGCCGTGCAGGACGACCTGGTCTTCATCGTTGAACGCGACAACCACCGCGTGCAGGTGCTGCAGCTGCCGGACTTCAAGCCGCTGGGTGTGTTTGCCGGCAATGATCTGCGCAAGCCTTATGGTTTGTGGGTGAACCCGGTGCAGGGCGGTTACGACCTGTATGTCACCGACTCCTACGACGATGGTGAAGATGCGGCTGGCAACGACATCCTGCCGGCGCTGGAGCGTTTGAACGAACGTGTGCGTCGCTATCACGTCACGGTTGATGGTGGCACTGTGCAGGCCAAGCTGGTGCGCAGCATCGGCGACAGCTCGCCCAAGGGCGCGCTGCGTGTGGTCGAGTCGATCTGGGGCGATCCGGCCAACGACCGTCTGCTGATCGCCGAAGAAGACGAAACCTATGCCAGCGAGTTCAAGGTCTACAACCTTGCCGGTGACTTCAGTGGCGAGACCTTTGGTCGCGGCCTGTTCAAGGCGCAGGCCGAAGGTGTGATGCTGCGGACCTGTGGTGATGGCGGCTGGTGGATCACCACCGAGCAGGGCAAGCAGCGCAGCACTTTCCATCTGTTTGATCGTAAGACACTGGCGCCGGTGGGCTCGTTCCACGGCAATACGGTGGCCAATACCGACGGCATCTGGAACAGCCAGCAGGTGTCGGCGCGTTTCCCGCAGGGCGCGTTGTATGCGGTGCATGACGATCAGGGTGTGGTGGCCTTCGATTGGCGTGATATCGCCAAGGCGCTGTCGCTGCCGCAGGATTGTGACAAGTGAGGGGGCAGGTGCGTTTACGCCAGCGGCTGCCGTTGCTGGCTCTGATCAGTGCAGCGCTGATGGGCGCAGCTGGAGCGGTGGGGGCCGCTCCAGCTGCTGAGCCCAATACGCAGGTACCGACGGGGAGCCGGCATTACGCGGCCAGTGGCTTTCCTGACCGCATCGTCGCGTCGCCAGCGCAGGATGCCAGCAGCGGTTTCGCGGTGGCGTGGCGTACCGCGCCGCTGGCACAGCCGGCGCTGCTGGAAATCACCGCGGCTGGCGACTCGCCGGACATGGGCCAGGTGCGGCAGCTCAGTGCGAGCAGCCAGCTGCTGCAGACCGAGAACGGCAGTAGCCAGCATCATCGTGCGCTGATCGATGGTCTGCAGGCTGACACGCTGTATGCATACCGGGTGCGGGGGCAGGGCACCTGGAGTGCATGGCAGCACTTCCGTACGGCCGCTGCCGCCGGTCAGCCGCTGACCGTGCTGTATTTCGGTGATACCCAGAACAAGAACCTCAGCCATGTAAGCCGGGTGATCCGGCAGGGCTGGCAGACTGCGCCGGATGCGCGGCTGACGCTGTTTGCTGGAGATCTGGTCAGTGGTGGTGATGGCGAGGACGATAACGAATGGGGCGAGTGGTTTGCCGCCGGTGGCTGGTTGCTGCCGGGCACGGCAGTCGCACCGGCCGCTGGTAACCATGAGTACTTCGAAGAGTTCGAGGACACGCCGCAGGAAAGGCGTGTGCTGGGCAAGCATTGGCCAGTTACCTTCGCGTTGCCGAACAATGGCGCGCCAGCTACTGCCAGTACAACCTATTGGTTCGACTATCAGGGCCTGCGCGTGGTGGTGGTGGATGGTACTTCGGCGCTGGATCTTGGTACCGCCAAGGCGCAGGCGAACTGGTTGGAGGGCGTGCTGGAAAGCAGCCGCCAGCCCTGGAACATCGTGGTCGTACACCAGCCGCTGTATCCGTTGCGCGCGGAGCGGGACAGCTCAGTGCTTGCCAGCGAGATCCGCCCTGTACTGCAGCGGCACAGGGTCGATCTGGTGCTGCAGGGCCACGATCACACCTATGGTCGCCGAGCCGATGCCGGTGCAGCGTTGCCGCAATACATCTCGTCCGTCGCCGGTCCCAAGCAGTACCGCCTGTCGCCGGAGGCTCGCGCGACGATGAAGCCGACTGCCGAGGACACCCAGTTGTTCCAGGTGCTGCGGCTGGACGACAAGGGTCTGCGTTACGAAGCGCGTACGGCAACCGGCCGTCTGTATGACGCCTTCCAGATCAACCGCAACGTCGATGGCGGCAAGCAGTTCAGTGAGGTCACCGAAGGGCGCATCCCGCAGCGTGATTGCCCGCGTGCAGTCTCGCCCAAAGGCCGCGACGACCGTTGCTGGGAGTGAGCAGATGAAGACGATGCAGGCAGTTCTATGCGGCATGGTGCTGGCGATCACTTCGCCGCTGGTGGCAGCGGCTGAGCTGTTGCATCCCTTCGCGTTGCCGCAGCCAGGCAATGCACCCGAGGAAGCGCTGCTGGTGGTGGAAATCCCCGCTGGCGGCGCGATCAAGTACGAACTCGGCGAGCATGGCGAACTGCGGGTGGATCGCTTCCTGTCGATGCCGGTGGCCTATCCGGCCAACTACGGTTCGATGCCGCAGACCTTGGCCGGCGACGGTGATCCCTTGGATGCGCTGGTGTTGACCCGCTTTCCGATCCAGCCGGGTGCGGTTGTGCGCTTTCGCCCGTTGGGCGTGTTGCGGATGGTCGACAAAGGCGAGGCCGACGAGAAAATCGTTGGCGTGCCGGTGGATGCAGTCGATCCAACTTATGCGAAGGTGCGTGCATTGGAGGATCTGCCTGCGGTGGATATCCAACGCATCGAAGCGTTCTTCCGGGTCTACAAACAGCTGCCCGGCGGCGTGGACATCCAGCTCAATGGCTGGGGCGATGCCGCCGAAGCCGAGCAGGTGATACGTCGGGCACTGGCTGGCTACCAGTAGGCCAAGCCTGCGCGTTGAGTATCGAACCGGTTTCACGGCTTCGTTGTTGGCTTCCTCCTATAATGAATGCGGATTCGTCCCGATAGGTCATCGCGAGTGTCGGTAAGGCTGGCGCCGCGATGACCGCACGTAGCAATGACGGCTCAGTCAGTGGCATTGGCTGGGCGATCACGGCGGGCTGCCGTTAACGGCAGGTGCCCAATCAAGGAGGGTGGTCATGCGCATTATGGGTAAGGCGTGGAACAAGCTGGCTGTAGCGGCCATGTTGCTTGCAGTAGCAGCGAGCGCGGCCGCCGCGCCGCCGTTGGAGGAGGAAGTCGTCAACCCCAGCGAAGTGCTGTTTGAGGGCGGCAAAGCCTATGCCGATGCCGGCGGTGGGCAGATGGAGCAGCTGCATAGCCGCAAGCAGGGCGGCGAGACAATCTATTACCGGCTGGTCCGCTACGACAACGAGAACGGTTACGTTGAAAACGACGGCGGGCAAGTGCTGGCACAGACTTTCCGTACCGAATCGAGTATCGGCCAAACGCCGTACCGCTATTACGGTGAAGGCCGGCTTTCGCGCCCGGACTTCTACAACAGCCCCTACAACCGTGATGCTCGCCAGCGTTACTCAGGGCCCGGTTACTTCGGCAGCTGCAGCCGCTATGACGGCTGCAAGGAAGTTCATATCGTGCCGCTGTGGCCGTATTACCGCGGCTACTGATACTTCAGATGCTTGATGCAAACAGGAACGGCGGCCTGCACGGCCGCCGTTCCTGTTTGACGCATGGCAGTGCGCTCAGGCACTGAGTGCTTCAACCACGCGCAGCTTCGGGTGCCCCTTCGAGCGCTGCTGATACTCCTGCTCGATATCGGCCAAACGCTTGGCGTTCGGGCACTGCAGCATCATGTAGTTGGCATCGAAGTTGAGCTTGGCGACCAGGAAGTCGATGAACGCGCGCACCTTGGGTGAGACCAGCCGGCCGCCGGCAAATACCGCATTGAAGTCGTAATCCGGGCCGGTCCAGCCGGGCAGAATCTGCCGCACCATGCCGGATTCGACAAAGGGCTTGGCCATCACATCGCTGCTGAGCATCAAGCCTTCACCGGCCACGAGAGCGGCGTTCAGCGCTGACGGGTCGTTTGCCACAAGTAGCGGGTTGACAGGAAACTCACGCATCTCGCCGCCATTTTCGGCCAACGTCCAAGTAAAGCGCTGAGTCTGTCCATGATGGGTCTTGCGGATCGCCAAGGTACGGTGGAACTGCAGCTCATCAGGGTGCTTGGGCTCACCGTGCACGGCGATATAGGCCGGGCTGGCGAATACCTGGGTGCGCAGACTGCCGAGCTTGCGGGCGATCAGGTTGGAGTCGGGCAGCGCGCCGACGCGCAGTGCAAGGTCCACTTCGCCGGAGATCAGGTCCAGGGTTTCATTGCCCAGATGCATGTCGACCCGGATCTCCGGGTATTCACTCTGGAACTGGCCCAGCAGCGGTGCAATCCAACAGGTGCCAATAGAGTACGGAACGGTGAAACGCAGCCAACCGCGCGGGCCGGACTGCAACTGGCTGACCGCGCTTTCGGCCTGATCCAGTTCACGGGCGATGCGTTGGCAGTGCTCGTAGTAGACCGTCCCGGCTTCGGTCAGGCCCAGGCGGCGCGTGGTCCGATGCAGCAGGCGCGCGCCCAGCCGGGTCTCCAACTCCTGCACCTTGCGGCTGACCGTGGTCTTGGGTTGGCCGAGCAATCGCGCAGCGGCAGTGAAACTGCCCTGTTCGACCACTTTGACGAAGATCAGGGTGTCGTTGAGATCGTTGGCCATGGGTAGGACTCTTGCGGCAGCGGAATTGTGCCGGCGACGGGATGATTATTCCCTTCAATCCGTACTAATCAAGTCTGGATTACAGGCCTATCTTGTACGCCTGTACCTAATCCGGACATGCCGTCATGCGCATGCGCTCCCCAATGGCCCTGTCAGCGCCACGCCGCGAACCAAGTTACCGCAATGCTTTGCCTTCAAGGATTGCCTGCAATCGATTGAATCCATTGCAGTTTGAGGCCTTGCTTGGCGACTTGCAGGTAAATGCACCGAGAGCGCCTTGGCGCGAGCGCGCTGCTTTGTTGCGACAGGCCCTGGGTAGCTTTGTCCCATTGGTGGTCCAAAAATTTCCGCGGACGGGACAGTGATCCTGCCGCAACCGGCGCGGTTCTGGCCGACCAAGGTCCAGCTGCGCAAATTGTCGCCTGACGGACTGCTGCCGCGGCGATGTCGAGCTCCGCTTTGTTTTCCCGTAATCCCCTGATCACCTCCCCCTTGGAGCACGAAATGAAAGGTATCTCCCCATCACCCACGCTGCGCCGCGTTGCCTTGGCAGGCATGTCGGCGCTGAGTCTGGCCGTCCTGGTCGCCTGCAGCGGCGGCCACGCGGAAAACGCCGCTCCGCCGGCACCCGAAGTCAGTGTTGCGCCGGTGCTGATCAAGCAGGTAGCGCAGTGGGACGAGTTCAGCGGTCGCATCGAGGCGGTGCAGAGCGTTGAGCTGCGTCCGCGCGTGTCTGGCTACATCGACAAGGTCAATTACGTCGAAGGCGAAGAGGTGAAGAAGGGTGATGTGCTGTTCACCATCGACGCACGCAGCTACCAGGCCGAGTTCAATCGTGCGCAAGCCGAATTGAACCGCGCACGTACCCAGGCTGGCCTGGCACGCAGCGAATCCGAGCGTGCGCGTCGCTTGGCCGAGCAACAGGCCATCGCTGCGGAAACCGCCGAGCAACGCCGCGCCAGTGCTGATCAGGCTGGTGCGCAGGTTCAGGCCGCGCAGGCGGCCTTGGATGCGGCGCGGCTGAACCTGGAGTTCACCAAGGTGCGTGCGCCGATTGATGGCCGCGCCGGACGCGCGATGGTCACCGCTGGCAATCTGGTCACCGCCGGTGATGCAGCCAGTGTGCTGACCACCCTGGTGTCGCTTGATACGGTGCACGTCTACTTCGACGCCGACGAGTCCACCTATCTGCGCTATGCGCAGATGGCCCGCAATGGTGAGCGTCCGAGTGAGCGCGATCAGGCCTTGCCAGTGAAGGTTGGCTTGAGCGGTGAGCAGGGCTATCCGCATGAAGGCAAGGTCGATTTCCTCGATAACCAGATCACCCGCAGCACCGGCACCATCCGCGTGCGTGCGCTGCTCGACAACGCCGGTCGCCAGTTCACTCCGGGCCTGTTTGCTCGCGTGCAGCTGTTGGGCAGTGGCCAGTTCCAGGCAGTACTTGTCGACGACAAGGCGGTGCTCACCGATCAGGACCGCAAGTACGTGTTCGTGCTGGACAAGGACAACAAGGCGCAGCGTCGTGATGTGCAGCTTGGTCGCAATGCCGAGGGCCTGCGCATCGTCGAACAGGGCCTGGCTGCTGGCGACAAGGTAATCGTCGACGGCGTGCAGAAAGTGTTCATGCCAGGCATGCCGGTGCAGGCCAAGCCGGTTGCGATGCAGCGCGTCGCGGCATCAGCCACCCAGGCCGTGAGCAGCATCAACTAAGCCGCCAACTACCTTTGCCGGCGTGGCTGCTGGCCGTGCGTGTCTGCTCCTGTTGGGGGCGGGCAGGGCGGCTGCAGCCTGACGCCAGCTTTTCCAAGGATTTCCCATGGATTTTTCCAGATTTTTCATCGACAGGCCGATCTTCGCGGCGGTGTTGTCGATCGTGATCTTCGCCGCTGGCCTGGTCAGTATTCCGTTCCTGCCGATTGGTGAGTACCCGGAAGTGGTGCCGCCGTCGGTGGTGGTGCGTACCGTGTACCCGGGCGCCAACCCCAAGGTGATTGCCGAAACGGTGGCTACGCCGCTGGAAGAAGCTATCAACGGCGTCGAGGGCATGATGTACCTCAAGTCGGTGGCCGGTTCCGATGGCGTGCTGCAGATGACCGTCACCTTCCGTCCGGGTACCGATCCCGACGAAGCGGCGGTGAAGGTGCAGAACCGTGTTGCGCAGGCGCAGGCGCGTTTGCCTGAGGACGTGCGGCGCCAGGGTGTGACCACCCAGAAGCAGTCGCCGACCTTCCTGATGGTCGTGCATCTCACCTCGCCCAAGGGCAACTACGACACCTTGTACCTGCGCAACTACGCACGTCTGCACGTCAAGGACGGGCTGGCGCGTATTCCGGGTGTTGGTGACGCGCAGATCTTCGGTGGCGGCGATTACGCCATGCGTGCCTGGCTGGATCCGGACAAGGTCGCCTCGCGCGGCTTGACCGCCAGCGACGTGGTGCGTGCCATGCGCGAGCAGAACGTGCAGGTATCGGCTGGCCAGCTCGGTGCCGAGCCGATGCCGAACAGCCAGTTCCTGACCCTGATCAACGCGCAGGGTCGCCTGCGCAGCGAGCAGGAGTTCGGCGACATCGTGCTCAAGAGCGGCACCGACGGCGAAGTGGTGCGGCTGTCGGATGTGGCGCGTATCGAACTGGGTGCCGGCGACTACACCTTGCGCTCGCAGCTGGATGGCAAGAATGCCGTTGGTATCGGCATCTTCCAGGCGCCGGGCGCCAATGCGTTGGAAATCCGTGATGCGGTTATCGGCCGCATGGACGAGCTGCAGAAGACCTTCCCGGCCGACGTGAAGTACGAGGCGGTGTACGACACCACCATCTTCGTGCGTGACTCGATCAAGGCCGTGGTGACCACACTGTTGGAAGCCATCGCCTTGGTGGTGCTGGTGGTGATCCTGTTCCTGCAGACCTGGCGTGCCTCGATCATTCCGTTGATCGCGGTGCCGGTGTCGATTGTGGGCACCTTTGCAGCGCTGTACATGTTGGGCTTCTCGATCAATACGCTGAGCCTGTTCGGTCTGGTGCTGGCGATCGGTATCGTGGTCGATGACGCGATCGTGGTGGTGGAGAACGTCGAGCGCAATATCGAAGAAGGCTTGTCGCCAACGGCGGCTGCGCATCAGGCAATGAAGGAGGTGTCCGGCCCGATCGTCGCGATTGCGTTGGTGCTGTGTGCGGTGTTCGTGCCGATGGCCTTCCTGTCCGGCGTTACCGGCCAGTTCTACAAGCAGTTCGCGGTGACGATTGCCATCTCCACGGTGATCTCGGCGATCAACTCGCTGACCCTGTCACCGGCGCTGGCTGCGCGTCTGCTCAAGCCGCATGGCGCCGCCAAGGATGCGCCGAGCCGTTTGATCGACAAGTTGTTCGGCTGGGTGTTCCGTCCGTTCAACCGCTTCTTCAAGACCAGCTCGGAGAAATACGAGCGTGGCGTATCGCGCATCCTCGGCCGTCGCGGCGCGGTGTTCGTTGTGTATGCCGTGCTGCTGGTGGGCACCGGGGTGATCTTCAAGCTGGTGCCGCCGGGCTTCATCCCGACCCAGGACAAGCTTTACCTGATCGCTGGTGTGAAGCTGCCGGAAGGCTCGTCGATTGCACGCACCGATGAAATGCTGCGCAAGGTTGCCAAGATTGCCCAGGAAACCGATGGCGTCGCCCACACCATCTCGTTCCCGGGTTTGAATGCACTGCAGTTCACCAATACGCCCAACACCGGCGTGGCCTTCATCCCGCTCAAGCCGTTCAACGAGCGCAAGGGGCGTACCGCAGCGCAGATCAATGCCGAGATCAACCAGAAGATCGCCGGGCTGCAGGAAGGTTTCGCCTTCGCGATGATGCCGCCGCCGATCCTTGGTCTGGGCAACGGCAACGGCTACCAGATGTTCATCGAGGACCGTGGCAATCTCGGCTATGGCGCCTTGCAGAACGCGGTACAGAGCATGCAGGGCGCCGTCGCACAGACGCCGGGCATGGCCTATCCGATCACCAGCTACCAGGCCAACGTGCCGCAGCTGGATGCGGAGGTCGACCGCGTGAAAGCCAAGGCGCAGGGCGTACAGCTGACCGAGTTGTTCGACACGCTGCAGACCTACCTGGGTTCGGCGTATGTCAACGACTTCAACCAGTTCGGCCGCACCTGGCAGGTGATCGCACAGGCCGATGGTCAGTTCCGTGACAGCGTGGAAGATATCGGCAAGCTGCGTACCCGCAATGATCGCGGCGAGATGGTGCCGATTGGCTCGATGGTGACCGTCAAGGAAACCTACGGTCCGGATCCGGTGCTGCGCTTCAATGGCTACCCGGCGGCTGATCTGGCCGGTGAAGCCGACCCGCGCATGCTGTCCTCGGCTGAGGCGATGAACAAGCTCACCGAGATTGCTGGGCAGGTATTGCCGGCCGGCATGGTCACCGAATGGACCGACCTGAGCTACCAGCAGGCGACCCAGGGCAAGGCTGCCTTCATCGTGTTCCCGGTGGCGATCCTGCTAGCGTTCCTGGTGCTGGCTGCGCTGTACGAGAGTTGGTCGCTGCCATTGGCGGTGATCCTGATCGTGCCGATGACCTTGCTGTCGGCATTGTTCGGGGTATGGCTCACCGGTGGTGATAACAACGTCTTCGTGCAGGTAGGCTTGGTGGTGCTGATGGGCTTGGCGTGTAAGAACGCGATTCTGATCGTCGAGTTCGCCCGCGAGTTGGAGATGGGTGGCAAGGGCATCGTTGAGGCCGCATTGGAAGCTTGCCGTCTGCGTCTGCGTCCGATCGTGATGACCTCCATCGCCTTCATCGCCGGCACGGTGCCGTTGGTGCTTTCGCACGGCGCCGGTGCCGAGGTGCGCTCGGTGACGGGTATCACCGTATTCGCTGGCATGTTGGGTGTGACCTTGTTCGGCCTGTTCCTGACCCCGGTGTTCTATGTGGCGCTGCGCAAGTTCGTGTCACGTAACGGTGGTGGCAAGCTGGTACAGCATGGCGAGCCGACCATCCACCATTGATGGCAGGTGTAACTCCATTGCGGGAGGCTGCAGATGTGTTGCCTCCCGCAAGTTCTTGCCACCTTCACCGGCAAGGATGGTTTGAAATGTTATCGGGCTTGTATCAATTCATTCCCCCAAGGAAAAGCAAATGAATACCCAGAACACCAAAGTTGCCCTGGTTACCGGCGCCACCCGCGGTATCGGTCTTGAGACCGTTCGCCAGTTGGCCGCCGCAGGCGTGCACACGCTGCTGGCCGGGCGCAACTACGACACTGCTGCCGCAAAGGCGCAGGAGCTGCAGGCGGAAGGCCTGCCGGTGGAGGCTATCCAGCTCGACGTCAACGATACCGACAGCATTGCGGTAGCGGTTGAGCGTGTAACGCAACAGCACGGCAAGCTCGACATCTTGGTCAACAATGCGGGCGTGCTGGTTGATGACCTGCAGGCAGGTGCAAGCGGTCAGTCGCTGGAAACCTGGCGCAGCACCTTCAACACCAATCTGTTTGCAGTGGTTGAAGTGACTGTGGCGTTCCTGCCGCTGCTGCGCGCGGCGCCGGCTGGACGCATTGTCAATGTGTCCAGCATTCTGGCTTCGCTGACCCTGCACTCCCAGCCGGGCTCGCCGATCTACGGCTTCCTGGTGCCGGCTTACAACGCTTCCAAGAGCGCGCTGAACGCATGGACGGTACAGCTGGCGCACGAGCTGCGCGAAGGCCCGATCAAGGTCAACGCGGTGCATCCGGGCTACGTCAAAACCGACATGAACGGCGGCGAAGGTGAAATCGAGATCACCGAAGGCGCGCGTTCCAGCGTGGGCATGGCCTTGATTGCTGAAGATGGCCCGACCGGTAGCTTCAGCTACCTCGGCGAGGTGCTGCCGTGGTGACGCGCGTGCTGGTAACCGCAATGGCCAGCGCCCTGCTGGCCGGCTGCGTGAGCGTTGGTCCGAACTACAAGGCAGCACCGGTTGAGCCGGTGAGCCTGCAGGGCGCGGCAGATCCCGCGTTCTCCAATATGCCGCCGGTAGCCAACTGGTGGGCGCAGTTTGATGATCCGGTCCTGGGGCAGTTGGTGCATGACGCGCTGGGCGACAACCTCGACCTGCAGATCGCCATGGCCCGTGTACGCGCCGCACGCGCGGTGTTCACCGAGCAACGCTTGGATCAGCTGCCGCATATCACTGCGGGTGGGAGTCAGGATAGGCGCATGCAGCCGGATGCATCCCTGGGTGGCGAGCGTGTTTCCAGCGAAACCTACCAGCTCGGCTTCGATGCTGGCTGGGAGCTGGATCTGTTCGGCAGGCAACGCCGTGCAGCAGAGGCTGCACGCGCCGACCTCGGCGCCGAACGCGACAATCTGGCCGATGCGCAAGTGGTGGTGGCTGCGGAAGTGGCGCGCAACTACTTCGAACTGCGTGGCTCGCAGAAGCGAATTGCCGTTGCTCGCGACACGCTGCTCAATCTGCGTGAAACCCAGCGTTTGACCGAAACGCGATTGGAGCTCGGTGCTGGCAGTGAGCTCGATGTACAGAGTAGTCGTGCCCGTTTGAAGGCGATCGAGGCGGACATTCCGTTGTTGGAAGTTGCCGAGGTGCAATCGCGGCATCGTTTGGCCGTGCTGCTTGGGCAGCGTCCCGGTTCGCTGGATATCCTGCTGCAGCCACGCGAAGTGCCGGCATTTGCCAAGGCATTGCCGCTGGGCGACACCAGCGACCTGTTGCGTCAGCGTGCTGACGTGCGCATGGCCGAGCGTCGCTTGGCGGCAGCTACCGCGCGGGTCGGTGTGGCAACGGCGGATCTGTTCCCGCGCATCAGCCTGAGCGGTTTTGTCGGCTTTCTCGGCGGTGATGCTTCGGGTCTGGTGAATGGCAACAACAAGGCCTGGTCGTTGACCCCTTCAATCAGCTGGGCGGCATTCGACTTCGGCACCGTGCGAGCGCGACTGCGTGCCAGCAAGGCGCAAGCCGATGGTGCGGCTGCCGAGTACGAGAAGGCGGTGCTACTGGCGCTGGAAGACACCGAAAATGCACTGACCCGCTATGCCAAGCAGCAGGCGCGGCTGGGCATCGTGGCTGAGCAGGCGCAAGCCGCGCGCAAGGCAGAATCGCTTGCACAGCTGCGTTATCGTGAGGGCTCCGAAGACTTCCTGGCCTTGCTGGATGCGCAGCGCAATCAGTTGGCTGCCGATGATGCATTGGCGGCAGCAGAAGCGTCGGTCAATGTCAGTGTGGTGGCGGTGTACAAGGCACTGGGTGGCTGGGGTGGGCAACCCGGTCCCGCGTTGGCGGTCACCAGCGTGCGTTGAGAGAGCGGGAGCTTCTGGATCTGCAAACAGAAACAGGCGGCCGTTGGCCGCCTGTTTCGTTATGCGGTACAGAAAATCAGGCAGCGTCAGCTTGCGCTCGACGCGGGCCTTCAACCAGCGCACGACCAACCATGTCCACCAGAACGTCGAGCTCTTCTTCATCCATGCCGAAGTGCGGGGTGAAGCGCAGCGAGTTCTCGCCGCCGTGGATCACGTTGACGCCGTGCATGCGCAGCCACTCTTCGGTGGAGCCGGCGCCATAGCACTTGAATTGCGGGGCCAGCTCGCAGGAGAACAGCAGGCCGGTGCCCTGCACCTTGGTGATCAGACCGCCGAGCTTGGTCTTGAGTGCTTCCAGCTTTTGCACGGCTTGCTCGCCGCGCAGGCGGATGTTCTGGCGGACTTCCGGTGACAGGCGGGCGAGGGTGGCAACGGCCACATCCAGCGCACGCGGGTTGGTGGTCATGGTGTTGCCGTACACGCCCTTGCGGTAGAGCTTGGCGGCGTGCTCGGTGACAGCCAGTACCGACAGCGGGAACTGCGCGCCGTTCAATGCCTTGGAATAGGTCTCCATGTCCGGCGGGTCCAACGTCTCGTAGCCCGGGTAGTCGACAAAGGACAGGGTGCCGTGCGCGCGCAGTGCGGCCTGGATGGAGTCGATCAGCAACAGGCTGCCGTGCTCGCGGGTCAGTTCGCGCACCAGCTTGTAGAAGCTGGCCGGTACCGCACGACCCGGGTCGCCTTCGCCCATCACCGGCTCCAGGAACACCGCTTCGATGAACCAGTTGTTGGCGTTGGCATCGGCAAACACCTTGCGCATCGCCGCTTCGTCATAGGGTGCCACGGTGATGACGCTGTTCTCGCCGCGGTAGCTGGCCAGGTGCTGGTCATAGGCCTTGCGGCTGGAGTCCGAGTACAACGCGGGACGGTCGGTGCGGCCGTGGAAGCTGCCCTTGATCACGACACGCTTGATGGTGGCGCCGGCATGCGGTGCGCCCGGATCGGTCTGCAGCTTGGCGTTGATGTCGGCGATGCGTGCGGCCAGGCCGACGGCTTCGGAGCCGGAGTTCAAACACATGAAGTGGGTGAACGGACAGCCGCCGCGGCTGTGGCCGATTTCCTTGCGCATGGCCTGCACAAAGCGGCGCTGTGCCAGGCTCGGGGTCATGATATTGGCCATGACCTGCGGCTTGGCGGCAGCGGCCATCACATCGGCCGGGGTGTGGCCGAAACCGAGCATGCCGTAGCCGCCGGCGTCATACAGCACCGCGCCCTTGAGCGAGATTACCCATGGGCCGCAGGCGGCCAGGGCGATATAGGGAACGATGGCATCGTCGGCATAGAAATTGACGAAACCGGCCTGCATGGCGTCGATCTGGTCCTGTTCGTCCAGATCCAGCAGGTCGGCAGCTTCGTCCTTGATACGGGCGTATTCGCTGGCGGCAGCGGCGATGGCGCCGGTCAGGTCCGGGTGAGCGACGGCCAAGCGTTCAACGCTGGCATCGTCCAGGCCTTGGGTCAGGCGGTGGCCGGCGTGCGCGCGAAGCGGGGCGAGGGGGCCGAGTACGGTCATGCTCATCTCCAGAAGTTTCTTGTATATACCCATTATCTGGAGATTCTGGACATATGGCAGCTATGATCTCGACGGATTTTCGGGTAATTTCGTCGAATCGACGAAGCTGGTTAGCAATGTGAATATTTCCCCTGCCGACGAACGCCTGTTGTCCGTGTTGCGCGAGGATGCGCGCGCCTCCACCGCGCAGATCGCGCGCCGCTTGGGGTTGTCGCGGACCACGGTGCAGAGCCGGATCGACCGGCTTGAGCAACTGGGGGTGATTGCTGGCTATACGGTGCGCACCCACGAGGACTACGAGCAGGGCCAGGTGCGTGCGCACGTGCTGATCACCGTGCTGCCAAAGAAAATGCCAGCGGTGGTCAAGGCGCTGCGCGATATCACCGAGGTGCGCTCGTTGCACTCGGTAAGTGGGAACCATGACTTGATAGCGATGGTGGTGGTTGGCGGGGTCAGTGAGATGGACGTGGTGACCGATGCCATCGGTGCGGTCGATGGGGTGGAGCGGACTAATAGCGCGATTATTCTTTCTACCAAGTTCGAGCGGTGAGATAGCGGGCTAGGTTGCTTTGGTGTTGTTTGGACTCCGCTTTGGGTTTGCCTTGGCTTTGCCTTTGCTTTGCTCCTGCTCCACAGCCGTCATTCCCGCGAAGGCGGGAATCGCTCTGGCACTGGCTTGGGCCTTTGGTCGTTGATTTGCTTTGACCGGAGCGCTGACAGGAGCAAGGGCGAAGGCCACAGCGAGAGCCAGAGCCAGAGCGATTCCCGCCTTCGCGGGAATGACGGCATGAAGCGGAGCCAGTGCCACAGCCAAAGTCCAAGCCATAGCCATAGCCAAAGCCAAAGCCAAAGCCAAAGCCGATAAAACCGGCTCTTCCGCCCGCGAGAGCTACAATACCCGGCTACCCGTACGAAGTTCCGGCCTTGAAGAAGTCCGATTTCACCTATGACCTGCCTGAGGAATTGATCGCCCAGGCCCCCTTGGCCGAGCGTTCGGCCAGTCGCTTGCTGCTGGTTCCGCCGGCTCCGGCGCCGTTCGATGACCGCCAGGTGCGTGATCTGGCCGAGTTGCTGCAGCCCGGCGATCTGCTGGTGTTCAACGACACCCGCGTCATCCCGGCACGCCTGTTCGGGCAGAAAGCCAGTGGCGGCCGCGTCGAGATCCTGATCGAGCGTCTGCTCGGCGGGCAGCAGGCGCGCGCGCAGATCGGCGCCAGCAAGTCGCCCAAACCCGGCAGCCGCATTCAGCTTGATGCCGGCGGCGAAGCCGAGGTGCTTGGCCGCGACGGCGAGTTCTATGTGCTGCGCTTTGATATTCCGGAATCGCTGGAATCCTGGCTGGTACACGAAGGCCGCCTGCCGCTGCCGCCCTATATCCACCGCGAGCCGGGTGTGGACGACCGTGAGCGCTACCAGACGGTGTTCGCCAAGCAGGTTGGCGCAGTGGCTGCGCCGACCGCCGGTCTGCATTTCGATGAAGCGCTGCTGGCGCAGCTGCGCGAGCGTGGTGTGCAGTTCGGTCATATCACCCTGCATGTCGGTGCTGGCACCTTCCAGCCGGTGCGGGTAGACGATCTTTCGCAGCACGTGATGCACCGCGAATGGCTCAACGTCGGCGCCGAACTGGTCGAGCAGGTGCGCCGCACCCGTGCTGCCGGTGGCCGTGTGATCGGCGTTGGCACCACCGTGGTGCGGGCGCTGGAGAGTGCGATGCGCGAGGGTGAGCTGCATCCTTATGCCGGCGAAACCCAGATCTTCATCACCCCGGGTTACCGCATCCGCAGCGTCGATGCGATGGTCACCAACTTCCATCTGCCGGAAAGCACCTTGCTGATGATGATCAGCGCTTTCGCTGGCAAGCAGCGCGTGTTCGAGGCCTATGCGCACGCCATCGACCAGAAGTACCGCTTCTTCAGCTACGGCGATGCGATGCTGTTGTTCCCGGCAGTTGAGGGTGCGGCTGTTTGACGCAGTGCAAGGGCGGATCAAAATGAGATAAGTTCTCATTTGATCCGTGTCCGGCCATCGTGGCCGGGACCGACGACCACTTCCGGAGTAATCCATGCGTCATCCGAAGCGTGCCGCCGGCCATCTGGCTGCCCTGTGTTCCCTTATCCTGCTTGGTGCCTGCGCCAAGACCGGTGACAACCCCGCCTCTGCTGCGCCGCAGCCGGTGGCAGCCGCTGGTGAGGTCAACCTCTACACCACGCGCGAGCCCGCCCTGGTGCAGCCGCTGCTGGATGCGTTCACCGCCGACACCGGCATCAAGGTCAACACCGTACTGCTGAAAGACGGCTTGACCGAGCGGCTTGCTGCCGAAGGCGAGCGTTCGCCGGCCGACGTGCTGATGACGGTGGATACCGGCCGTCTGCTCGACGTGGTCGAAGCCGGCCACACCCAGGCGGTGAAGTCGCAGGTGTTGGAAGCTGCCATTCCGGCGCACCTGCGTTCGCCAGAAGGTCAGTGGTTTGCGCTGTCGCTGCGTGACCGGGTGGTGTACGCCGACAAGGATCTGGACCTGACCGGCTTCACTTACGAAGACTTGGCTGACCCGAAATGGAAGGGGAGGGTATGCATCCGTTCCGGCCAGCATCCCTATAACACCAGCTTGTTCGCGGCGATGATCGCGCATGACGGCGCAGAGAAAACCGAGGCCTGGTTGCGTGGGGTCAAGGCCAATCTGGCGCGTAAGGCGGCCGGTGGCGATCGCGATGTTGCACGCGACATCCTTGCCGGTATCTGCGATATCGGTGTGGCCAATGCGTACTACGTCGGTCGCATGAAGAATGCCGAGGAAGGCTCCGAGCAGCGCAGCTGGGGCGATGCCATCCAAGTGGTTCGGCCGGTGTTCGCCAGCGCCGCCGATACCGGCACCCACGTCAATATCTCCGGCGCCGCTGTCGCCCGTCATGCTCCCAACCACGACAATGCGGTGAAGCTGCTGGAGTATCTGGTCAGCGACAGCTCGCAGAGCCTGTACGCGCGCGCCAACTACGAATATCCGGTGAAGCCGGGCGTGGCTCTGGATCCAGTGGTCGCCAGCTTCGGTCCGATGAAGGTGGACCCGCTGCCCCTGGCCGAGGTGGTCGCCAATCGCAAGTTGGCCAGCGAGCTGGTGGACAAGGTCGGCTTCGATAACTGAACCTGATGGTTCCCGACAGGCCGGCGCCGTACTTGCGGTGCCGGCCTGCTGCTTTGTAATGGATAGTGCTTGATGACGTGGCGATGGAATCCGTGGCTGCTGGGCGCGGCATCGGTGGCGGTGCTGATGTTGGCGCCGGTACTGGGCTTGGCGTGGGCGGCCAGCGATGGCAGCGCCGGCCTGTGGGCGCATCTATGGGCCAATGTGTTGCCGACTGCGCTGCTCAATACCGGCCTGTTGTTGCTGGGCGTTGGCGTATTGGTCGGCGTGCTTGGCACCGGCAGCGCGTGGCTGGTGACGGCGTTCGCCTTCCCAGGGCGCAAGCTGTTGAGCTGGGCATTACTGCTGCCTTTGGCCGTGCCCACTTATATCGCCGCCTTCGCCTATCTGGATGTGCTGCATCCGCTTGGCCCGGTGCAGGGCTTGATCCGCGACCTGCTGGGCTATGACAGCCCGCGCCAGTTCCGGCTGCCGGATATCCGCCATCTTGGTGGCTGCATCGTGCTGCTCGGCTTCGTGCTTTACCCCTACGTCTACCTCACCACCCGCGCCTTGTTCATGACCCAGGCCGCGGGCTTGCTGGAAGCGGCACGCAGTCTGGGTGCTACTCCGTTGCAGGTGTTCTGGCGGGTGGCATTGCCATTGGCGCGGCCGGCGATCGCAGTAGGCGTGGCGCTGGCCTTGCTGGAAACCCTCAACGACATTGGCGCCTCTGAATTCCTCGGTGTGCAGACGCTTACCGTGTCGATCTATACCACCTGGGTAAGTCGCGGCGATCTGGCGGGCGCCGCCCAGATCGCGCTGGCGATGCTCGGTGTGGTGGCCTTGTTGCTGACACTGGAACGCTATGGTCGGCGCCGCCAGCGCTACGCCAGCGTGTTGCGGCCGCGCCCGTTGCAGCCGCAGCAGCTGCGTGGCGTTCGAGCCTTGCTCGCGTTGTTGCTGGGGCTGCTGCCGGTGCTGTTGGGCTTTGTGGTGCCAGCGGCCTATCTGCTCTGGGAAGCGGTGGAGCGCCTGCAGGTCGCCGGCTTCTCGCCGCAGTTGCTGGTCGCGCTGTGGAACACGGTGCGGGTTGCGTTGCTGGCAACCGTTGCGGCAATGGCGCTCGGCCTGTTGGTTGCCTGGGCACTGCGGCTGGCGCAGGCGCGGCGACGTCATGGCCTGGCCATGGCCAGTAGTCGCACTGCCACGCTGGGCTACGCGATCCCCGGCACGGTGCTGGCGATTGGCTTGTTGCTGCCGTTGGGTGGACTGGATGCCATGGCCAGCCGATTGCTGGTGCTGCTCGGTGGTCAGCCACAGATGCTGTTGATGGGTTCGGTGACCGTGTTGGTGCTGGCCTATACGCTGCGCTTTCTTGCGGTGTCGGTGGGCGGGATTGAATCGGGGCTTGCGCGCATTCCGTTGTCGCTGGACCAGGCCGCCGCAAATCTGGGCGAGGGTGCGGCGGGTAGGTTGCGACGCGTGCATTTGCCGTTGTTGCGCCCGGCCCTGGCGGCTGCCGCATTGCTGGTGTTCGTCGACACGATGAAGGAGTTATCGGCCACCCTGGTGCTGCGGCCAATGAATTTCGAAACGCTTGCTACCTGGTTGTATGCCGAGGCCGCACGCGGGACGTATGAAGAAGGCGCGGTAGCGGCCTTGTTGATTGTCGTCAGCGGCCTGCTGCCGGTGATTTTGCTGGCGCGCGCCGGCGCGGCGTATGGAGTTGAAGATGCACGTTGACGCACAGCTGGTACTGGACGGCTTGCATATTGGCTATCCGGTTGCGGGTGGTTTCAAGCAGGTGGTGGAGGGCTTGTCGCTGCAGCTCGGGCGCGGCGCGATCGGCTGCCTGCTGGGCGCTTCCGGTTGCGGCAAGACCACGGTGCTGCGCAGCATTGCCGGCTTTGAGCCGTTGCAGCAGGGCAGCATCGTGCTTGCCGGACGGCAGTTGGCTTCGGCGCAGCAGGCACTGCCGGCCGAGCAGCGTCGGGTTGGGATGATGTTCCAGGATTACGCGCTGTTTCCGCATCTGGACGTGGCGGCGAACATCGGCTTTGGTCTGCGCGGCTTGCAGCGTGCTCAGCGTAAAGCCCGGGTGCAGGCGTTGTTGCAATACGTGGGCTTGCAGGGACTGGGGCAGCGCTACCCGCATGAACTATCAGGCGGACAGCAGCAGCGCGTGGCCTTGGCGCGTGCCTTGGCACCGGCGCCGGACCTCTTGCTGCTGGACGAGCCGTTCTCGAATCTGGATGTGGACACCCGCCAGCGTCTTGCCGGCGAGTTGCGTGACCTGCTCAAGGCGGCCGGCACCACGGTGCTGATGGTGACCCATGACCAGAGCGAGGCCTTCGCCATGGCCGATCGCATCGGCGTCATGCACGAGGGCCGCTTGCTGCAATGGAGTACTGCCCAGGCCCTGTATCAGACGCCGTTGGATCCTTTCGTGGCCGGCTTTATCGGCCGTGGCTCTGTGATCCAGGCGGCCCAACTCGGGATTGGCGGGGGCGGGCTGGTGCTGGTGCGGCCGCAGTGCTTGCTGCCTGACCCCGCCGCGCTATTGCGCGCGCGGGTCGAGAGCGTGGTGTTTCGCGGGCCGGGCAGCAGTGGCTGGGTGCGCCTGGCCGGTGGCGAGCGGCTGGAGCTGGATTTCGGCCCAGGCCAACTGCCCGAGATCGGCGCCGAGATCGGCCTCGTCTGGCAGGATCCAGCGCCGGTCCGCTTCGCCGACTGACTGTTCCGGGGCGAAAGTTCGCCCTGCTGGCCCATATCCGCGACAATTGGCGCAACTGACGCCTCAATGCTTCCATGTCCAGATTGCAGTTCAAGCTCCAGAACACCGATGGTCGCGCCCGCCGTGGCCAGCTGTCCTTCCCGCGCGGCACCGTGCAGACCCCGGCCTTCATGCCGGTCGGCACCTACGGCACGGTCAAGGGCGTGCTGCCTGAGCAGGTACGCGCGCTCGGTGCCGAGATCATCCTCGGCAATACCTTCCATCTGTACCTGCGCCCGGGCCTGGATGTGATCGCCGACCACGGTGGCCTGCATGGCTTCTGCCAGTGGAATGGCCCGATCCTGACCGATTCCGGTGGTTTTCAGGTATTTTCGCTGGCGCATCGCCGCAAGATCACCGAAGAAGGCGTCACTTTCGCCTCGCCGACCGACGGCGCCCGGGTCTTCCTGGGCCCGGAAGAGAGCATGAAGATCCAGAAGGTGCTGGATTCGGACATCGTCATGATCTTCGACGAATGCACCCCGTACCCGGCCACCGAGCCGGTGGCGCGTAAGTCGATGGAGCTCAGCCTGCGCTGGGCCCAGCGCAGCCGCAACGCGCATGACGCCATGGGCAATGATGCAGCGCTGTTCGGCATCGTGCAGGGTGGGGTGCATACCGACTTGCGCAGTCGCTCGGCCGAAGGCCTGCAGCAGATCGGCTTTGATGGCTATGCGATCGGCGGTTTGGCGGTAGGCGAGCCCGAGCACGAGCGCAACGCCATGCTCGATCACATGCATCCGATACTGCCAGCCGACCGTCCGCGCTACCTGATGGGTGTTGGCCGGCCGGAGGATCTGGTCGAAGGCGTGGCACGCGGCGTGGACATGTTCGACTGCGTAATGCCCACCCGTAATGCCCGTAACGGCCACTTCTTCACCTCGTTCGGCACGGTCCGTATCCGTAACGCCCGCTACGAGCGCGATATGGACGTGATTGAGCCGGGTTGCGGCTGCCACGCCTGCACCGGTGGCTATACGCGTTCCTACCTGCGTCATCTGGACCGCTGCAACGAGATGCTGGCGCCGATGCTGGGCACTCTGCATAACCTGTTCTATTACGAAAAGCTGATGGCCGACATGCGTGCGGCCATCGAGGCGGGAACCTTCCTGGCCTTCCGCGAGTCCTTCTATGCAGCCCGGGGCCTGAACGTCCCGGCGTTGTCGGGGGAGTAGCGGTCTTCACACGGTCCGGGACGTGCTCCCGGACGCGTGGCATACTTCACGGCTGACCCCGTTTCGCGGTAACTGCTGCAGGCCATCCGGCCTGCATGGGTGCCGCCCAACATCAAGGATTACAAAATGACTCTCATGGCTATCCTGCTCCCCGTCGCCCAGGCCGCTCCGGCCGCACCGGGCATGGGCACCTTCCTGCTGCCCATCGCGCTGATCGCAGTGATGTACTTCCTGATGATCCGCCCGCAGATGAAGCGTCAGAAAGAACACAAGGCAATGCTGGAGAAGATCTCCAAGGGTGACGAAGTGCTGACCTCCGGCGGCATCGCTGGCGTGGTCACCGACATCGGCGACAACTTCATCACCGTGGAAGTGGCCGACAACGTCCGCATCCGCGTACAGAAGGGCTCGGTCGGCAACGTCCTGCCCAAGGGCACGCTGAAGTCCGCTGCCTGAGACTGATCCCTTTCCGTCACGTCGTGACGCCGCACCGGCGTCACGCAGGATCCTGCAATGCTTGAATTTCCGCGCTGGAAGTACTTCCTGATTCTGATCGTTCTGGCGGTCAGCGCGCTGTACGCGCTGCCCAATATCTACCAGAAGGATCCGTCCGTTCAGATCACCGCCAATCGTGGTGGGCAAATTGATGATGCGCTGCAAGAGCGCGTCAGCAAGGCGCTGAGCGAGGCCGGTGTCACCGCCAAGTCGGTGGAGAAGGAGGGCGAGAACAATCTGATCGTCCGTCTGACTTCGCTGGACGCCCAGTCGCGCGCCAATGAGGTGCTGCGTGAAACGGCCGGCGAGAACTACACCGTCGCCCTGAACCTGGCCTCGACCGTTCCGGATTGGCTGGCCAATCTCGGCGGCAAGCCGATGGTGTTGGGCCTGGATCTGGTCGGCGGCGTGCACTTCGCATTGCAGGTGGACCAGAAGGCTGCGGTGGACAAGCGCTTCGAAGCCTTCACCGAAGACGTGCGTACCACCCTGCGTGACAACCGCGTCTCCTACCGTTCGGTTGAGCGTCGCGGCGAAAGCGATATCGCCATTGCCCTGACCAACGCGGCCGATGCCGACAAGGCACGTGCGGCACTGGCCAAGGCGCAGCCGACCTTCAGCTACTCGGTAAGTGGTGATCGCATCACCGCAACCGTGCCGCAGGCGGAAATGCTGCAGATCGCCTCCGGCGCCATCGAGCAGAACCTGACCACGCTGCGTAACCGCGTCAACGAACTGGGCGTGGCCGAGCCGATCATCCAGCGTCAGGGCGAAGACCGCATCGTGGTCGAGCTGCCGGGCGTGCAGGACACGGCGGAAGCCAAGCGCATGATCGGTGCCACCGCGACGCTGGAATACCGCGCCGTGGTCGATGGCAACGCCGAAGATGCCGCCAGCACTGGCCGCATCCCGCCGGAAGCCAAGTTGTACCGCGACCGCGCCGGTCGCCCGCTGCTGTTGAACAAGCGCACCATCGTCACCGGCGACCAGATGGTCAAGGCGGCAACCTCCACTGACCAGAACGGCTTGCCGTCGGTCAGCGTGACGCTCAACAGCGTCGGTGGCCAGCGCATGTTTGATTTCACCAGCGCCAATGTCGGCAAGCCGATGGCTGTGGTCTACACCGAGCGGATTCCGCAGGTGACCATGGTCAATGGTGTGGAGCAGCGCAGCTTCCGGGTCAAGGAAGAAGTGATCTCCGTGGCCAACATCAACGGTGTGTTCGGCAAGGAATTCCAGACCACCGGTCTGGAGAAGACCGAAGCCGACGGCCTGGCCAAGCTGCTGCGTGCCGGCTCGCTGGCTGCGCCGATGGACTTCGTCGAGGAATACGTGATCGGCCCGAGCCTGGGTAAAGAGAACGTGGACCGCGGCGTCAAGGCCGTGGTGTTCTCGTTCATTTTCACCCTGGTGTTCTTCGCCATCTACTACCGCATGTTCGGCGTGATCACCTCGGTGGCACTGCTGTTCAACCTGCTGATCGTGGTGGCGGTGATGTCGATGTTCGGCGCGACCATGACCTTGCCGGGCTTCGCCGGTCTGGCCTTGTCGGTCGGCTTGTCGGTCGACGCCAACGTGCTGATCAACGAACGTATCCGTGAAGAGTTACGACTGGGCATGCCGGCGAAGAAGGCGATCGCGGAGGGCTACGAGCGCGCCTCGGGCACCATCCTCGACGCCAACCTGACTGGCCTGATCGTCGGTGTGGCGCTGTACGCGTTCGGTACCGGCCCGCTGAAGGGTTTCGCGCTGACCATGATCATCGGTATTTTCGCCTCCATGTTCACGGCGATCACCGTGTCGCGTGCTCTGGCGACGCTGATCTACGCCAAGCGCAAGAAGCTGAACTCCGTGGCCATCTGACGCGAATCTCTTCGCAGAAGCCCGCACCTGACCGGTGCGGGTTTTCCAAGGAACTCCTTGCATGAAACTGTTTCCACTTCACATCGTTCCGAACGACACCAACATCGACTTCATGAGTCACCGCAAGCCGGTGCTCGCGATCATGGTGGTGTTGTTGCTGGCCTCGTTCGCCATCATCGGCTTCAAGGGCTTCAACTACGCCCTCGAGTTCACCGGTGGCACGGTGGTGCGTACCCACTTTGAAAAGAGCATCAACGCCGACACGGTGCGTGAGCGTCTGGAAAAGGCTGGCTTCGACAATGCCCAGGTGCAGAGCGTCGGCGGCGGCAATGACTTGATGATCCGCCTGCCGCCAGATGGCGAGCACAACAATGCCGCCGATGCCGCGCAGAAGGTTGCCGAGAATGTCCGCGTTGCGGTGACCGCGCCGGACAACGTCGCCACCGTGCAGCCCGGCGAGTTCGTTGGCCCGCAGGTCGGCAAGGACCTGGCGATGAACGGCATCTACGCCACGCTGTTCATGGTCATCGGCTTCCTGATCTATATCGCCGCCCGCTTCGAATGGAAGTTCGCCATCGTCGCCAGCGTCACCGCGTTCTTCGACTTGATCCTGACCATCGCCTACATGTCGCTGGTCGGCCGCGAGTTCGACCTGACCGTTTTGGCCGGTATGTTGTCGGTGATGGGTTTTGCCATCAACGACATCATCGTGGTGTTCGACCGTGTGCGCGAAAACTTCCGCAGCCTGCGCGTGGAGCCGCTGGAAGTGCTGAACCGCTCGATCAACCAGACGCTGTCGCGTACGGTGATCACCGCAGTGCTGTTCTTCCTGTCCGCACTTGCGCTGTACATGTTCGGTGGCGAGTCGATGGAAGGCCTGGCCGAGACCCACATGGTCGGCGCCGTGATCGTGGTCATCTCCTCGATCATCGTGGCCGTGCCGCTGCTGAGCATCGGTCCGTTCAAGGTTACCAAGCAGGATCTGCTGCCCAAGGCCAAGGACGAGGAAGAGCTGGCACGTCGTCCCTGACGGAACCGTACTGCCTCGCTGAAAAGCCGCGCCCTGCGCGGCTTTTCTTTTGCCCGCAATCCGAACGAGGGCAGGGCAGTCCATGCGGTGGCGTCGGTTGTTTTCGATGCGGCAGCGCACTACGATCCTCCCGGTTCAGCGCGCAAACTGCTTGTGCTGCTGTCTTCTGTTTAGCCAACCGAGGTTTTCATGGTCATCAAACCGCGTGTGCGCGGCTTCATCTGCGTCACCACCCATCCGACTGGTTGCGATGCGGCGGTCAAGGAACAGATCGATTACATCAAGGCCCAGCCCAAGCTGGCCAACGGCCCGAAGAAGGTGCTGGTGCTGGGTGCCTCCACCGGCTACGGCCTGGCTGCACGCATCAAGGCCGCGTTTGGCAGCGATGCCGCCACCCTGGGTGTGTTCTTCGAGCGCCCGGGCAGCGAGACCAAGCCGGGTACGGCGGGCTGGTACAACACCGCCGCGTTCGAGAAGTACGCACACCAGGCTGGCCTGTATGCGCGCAGCGTCAATGGCGATGCGTTCTCCGACGAGGTGAAGCAGAAGGTCATCGAGATCATCAAGGCCGATCTGGGCCAGGTCGACCAGGTGGTCTACAGCCTCGCCGCGCCGCGACGCAAGCACCCCAAGACCGGGGAGATCATCAGCTCCACGCTGAAGCCGATCGGCGCGCCGATCACTTTGCGTGGCCTGGACACCGACAAGGAAGTGCTGACCGAAACCACGCTGCAGCCAGCAACCGCCGAGGAAATCGCCGGCACCGTGCAGGTCATGGGTGGCGAAGACTGGCAGATGTGGATCGACGCCCTGCTTGAGGCTGGCGTGCTGGCCCCGGGTGCCACCACCACCGCGTTCACCTATGTCGGCGAAGAGATCACCCAGGCCATCTACTGGAACGGTTCGATCGGTGCCGCCAAGAAGGACCTGGACAACAAAGTGCTGGCCATCCGTGACAAGCTGCAGGGGCTCGGTGGCGATGCACGCGTGTCGGTGCTGAAGGCTGTGGTGACACAGGCAAGTTCGGCTATCCCGACCATGCCGCTGTATCTGTCGTTGCTGTTCAAGGTGATGAAAGAGCAGGGCACGCACGAAGGCTGCATCGAGCAGCTCGATACCCTGTACGACATTCTGTACAACGGCCCGCAGGGCGGCGCCAACGCGGCTGAGCATATCCGCCAGCAGCTACAGGACGCGCAGGGACGTGAGATCGCGCTGGTCGACGGCGAAGGCCGTCTGCGTGCTGATTACAAGGAAATGGCGCCGGAAGTGCAGAGCAAGGTGCTGGAGCTGTGGCCGCAGGTGACCAATGAGAACCTGTACGAGATCAGCGACCTGGCCGGTTACAAGGCTGACTTCCTGCGTCTGTTCGGGTTCGGTATCGACGGCGTGGATTACGAGGCCGATGTGAATCCGGATGTGGCGATTCCGGGTATTGTTGAGGTCTGATTTTTTGGGTTTTGTAGATGTGAGAAGGCCGCGCTTTGCGCGGCCTTCTTTTTATATTTGAAGCTAAGAGCTTGCCCTCACCCCAACCCTCTCCCGCTTGCGGGAGAGGGGCTAGCAATGCTTGAATTCGTAGTGGGCTGAGCCCCTCTCCCGCCTGCGGGAGAGGGGTTGGGGTGAGGGCAGCTTCTAGCGCAGAGCGCCAGAAGCTAGCTCCATCAACCAAACTCAAAATCCATCTGAGCCGTCGGCGGCCCGACAAAATCACCTTCCACATAATCCACGCCGGCACTGAACAGCAAACTCATCGTCGACGCATCAGCCACAAATTCGGCGATGGTCAAAATGCCAGCAGACTGCGCCTTGGTAGTGATTTCCTGGGTCTTCTCCAACTGCTCCTTGGCAAGCGTGGGGTCAGCAGTGAACGCGCTGTCCAGCTTGAGGAAGCCCGGCTGGAAGTGCGCCAGCAGCTGGAACGAATCCAGCCCCGAACCAAACTGCTCCAGGCCGACCTTGCATCCCAGCGCGGTGACATCAGTCAGGAACTGCTGCGCATTGCGCAGATGGGTAAACACCTTGGCCTCGGGAATCTGCAGCCACAGCTGCGCGCCTTCCACGCCTTCGGCCTGCAGGCCGTTGCGGATCACCGTCAGCAGTTCAGGGTCGGAGAACGATTCCGGGGTGATGCGTACCATCAGGTGCGTGCGATGGCCGGCACGGCGGCGCTCGCCCAGCGCGCGGATGGCGTTGGCCACCACCCAGCGGTTGATTGGCGCCAGCAGCTCGTGTTCCTGCGCAATCGGCAGGAAGGTGGCCGGGCCAATCATTTCGCCGTTGTTTTCCATCTGCAGCGAGGTGTCGTACAGCTGGATTGGTTCGCCCATCAGGTTCAACACGGGGCGGAAACGCAGATGGAAGCCATCGCCGGCCATCGCCTCGCGGATGCGTTGCACCCAGCTCTGGATACGTTCTTCCTCGACGCGGTCAGCCGCGCCCGGGTCGAATACCTTGAAGGTATTGCCGCCGAGTTCAATGGCGGCGCGCGCGCAGTCATTGGCGCGATTCAGGACCTGGCCGACGCTGGCAATCTTCTCGCCTACCTGCACGCCGCCGATGCTGACGGTGACGGTTGCCGAGCGTTCGCCGATGCTGAATATCGACGAGGCAAAGGCGCTGCGCACCCGTTCGGCCATCTGCGACGTGTGTGCGTAGTCGCCGTCGGTGAGCAGGGCGAAGTTGTGTTCGCCAAAACGCGCCAGCTGCGCGTCCTCGCCAATGGCCTGGGCCAGCTTCTGGCCGAGTGCGGCAATCAGCGCATCGGCCGAATCCAGGCCGATATCAGGTAGCAGGCGCGCGTAGTGATCCGGTTCGACCAGCAGGAAGCCGTACTGGCCATCGCTGCGGCCAACCTGGGCGACGGCTTTCTCCAGCTGCACCATGAAGGTCGGGCGGTTGAGCAGGCCGGTGACCTGGTCACGCTGGCGCAGGGCTTCCACTTCGCGTGCCAGCTCCGGATCGAACTCTTCGCGGCGGCGGAACACGATCTGGAAGCAGCTCTCATCTTCATAGGTGGCGGCGGTGAACTCCATCGTCGCCGGGAACGTGTCGCCGTCCTGGTTGCGTGCATGCACTTCGTACTGCGGTGGCGGCGCTTCGCCCTTGCTCAGGGACTTGAGCAGCTGCTTGAAGTTCTCCACATGCTGCGGCGCCACCATGTCCAGCAGCGAGATGCCTTCCACGTCCTCGAACGACTCGAATCCGAACATGTCCAGATAGGCTTCGTTGGCGCGGATGTGCATGCCTTCATGGATGTAGGCAATGGGATCGCGTGAGGACGAGATCAGTGCATCGCAGCGGCGCTCGGTCTCGCGCATCTGCGCTTCGATCCGGCGCAGGCCGCGACGCGCCTGCAGGTCGGTCCATTCGGTCTGCACCACCGACAACAGGTGGTCCGGTTGCTGGCGCAGCGCGATGGCGCGGATGCCATTGGCTGCCGAGTCGAGCAGCATCTGTGCGTCGATGCTGTCGGTCAGCAGGATCATCGGGATGTCCTTGCCGCTGGCCGCGACCTGCTGGGTCAGCAGCAACTGCGGGATGACGTAAGAGTTGGCCGCCAGCACCAGATCGATGGGCTGGCTCAGCGCCTGGCTCAGCTCGTCCGGGCTTTGCGGCCGCGACGGGCGTACTGCGATACCGCTGTTGCGCAAGGTGCTGACGATGGCCTCGGCGTTTTCGGCACTGTCGTCAACGATCAGCAAGCGCAAGGTGATGTCTTTGGCGTTCTGCATTCAGGACTCCCGGGGGACGGGGTTTAATACACGATGCACGGCGCTGGCGTCTATGCGCAGATCGCTTGCCTGTGACGTACATACGTGAGTGTAGTCTCAAGGCAGGCTTCAAGACGTCGTCGCCATCGGCCGCAGCGCATATCAGCAGATGCGGCACTCAACCGTGTGGCGGGCATCATGCTTCGATGGATCCGCTTGCTGAATCCGCTTACACGGCCATGCCGGCGGCGCGGCCGGAGGCCCAGGCCCATTGGAAGTTGTAGCCGCCCAGCCAGCCGGTCACGTCCAGTACCTCGCCGACAAAGTGCAGGCCGGGCACCAGCTGCGACTCCATCGTCGATGAAGACACCTTGCGCGTATCCACGCCGCCCAAGGTGACCTCGGCGGTGCGGTAGCCCTCGGTGCCGCTGGCCACCAGCGGGAAGTCGGACAACAGGCTGGCGGCGGCCTTCAGTTCGGGCTCGTCCATCTGCCGCATCGGCTTGTCCTTCAGCCATTGCTCGCACAGGCGCAGGGCCAGCCGCCGCGGCATCACCTCCGACAACACAGTGCGTAGCTCGGAGGCGCCGCGCTCGCGCTTCATCTGTCGCAGCCATTCAGCTGCATCGTGATCGGGCAGCAGGTCCAGTCGCAGGTCATTGCCGGGCTGCCAGTACGAGGAGATCTGCAGGATCGCCGGGCCGCTGACGCCGCGGTGGGTGATCAGCATGGAGTTGCGGAAGCTTTGGCCGTTGCAGCGGGCCTCCACCGGCAGGGCAACGCCGCTGAGCTCGGCAAAGCGCTCCTGGTGGGTGCCGCTGAGGGTCAGCGGGACCAGGCCGGCGCGGGTCGGCAGCAGCTCATGGCCGAAGTTGCGCGCCACCTCGTAGCCGAAGCCGCTGGCGCCCATGCTGGGGATCGACAGGCCGCCTGTTGCGATCACCATCGAGGCGCTGTGGAACTGGCCCTGCGCGGTACGCACATGGAAGCCATCGGCACCACGCTCAATTTGCTGCACGCCGCAGTCGGTGCGGATCTGCACGCCTGCATCGGAACACTCGTCCAGCAGCATCTTTACGATCTGCTTGGACGAGATATCGCAGAACAGCTGGCCCAGCTCTTTCTCGTGATAGGCGATGCCGTGGCGCTCGACCATCTCGATGAAATCGGCCGGCGTATAGCGCGCCAGTGCCGATTTGCAGAAATGCGGGTTGTTAGAAATGAAGTTCGCTGCGGTGGTGCCGGTATTGGTGAAGTTGCAGCGGCCACCGCCGGACATCAGGATCTTCTTGCCAACCTTGTTGGCATGATCGATCACCTGCACGATACGGCCGCGCTGGCCGGCGGTCAGCGCACACATCAGCCCGGCCGCGCCGGCGCCGATCACCAGTACGTCGCAGCGGATTAGCTTGTCTGCCACTACTGCTTACTCCGCCGGGCGCTTGCGCCAGACCGGGATCACGTCCAGCTGGATCTGATCATTGAGGATCTGCACCTCGCCATCCTGGATCAGCACGCTGAAGCGCATTGCCCGCTGCACCAGTTCACCCCAGCGTTCGACAAACGCGGACGGCAGATCGACCACCGACAGGTTGTTGAAGCGGGTCAGGTGCTTGCTCTGCTTCTGCCACCAGATGTCAGAGGCATTGCCGCCGTAGTTGACGATCTGCACGCGGCGGCTGCGGTTGCAGGCCTTGCGCACGCGAGACTCGTCCGGGTGGCCCAGGTCGATCCACTGTTCGATATCGCCGGTGTAGTCCAGCTGCCACAGGTCCGGCTCGTCCTCGCTGCTCAGGCCTTTGCCGAACTCCAGCCGGTCCTCGGCATTGAGGGCGAAGGCGAGCAGGCGCACCATCAGGCGCTCGTCGGTTTCGGAGGGATGCTGGGCCAGGGTCAGGTTGTGGGTCGCGTAGTAGCCGCGGTCCATGTCGCTGATCTGCAGCTCGGCCTTGCGGATGGTGGCGGTGAGGGCCATGGGAATACCGGGTACAAAGACCGCCCATCATAATGCCTGGCCCCGCAACGGACCCGTCTCAACGTGCCTGATCATGATCTGCCCAGCCGTCTGCAACTCGCGCCAGGCCCGTGGGCCAGCCTGTTGGAAGGTTTGTGCGCACGCTTTCCGGCGATAAGCCAGGCGCAATGGCTGGACCGGTTTGCGCGCGGGCGGGTGTTGGGCAGCGACGGCGAGCCGCTATTGCCGACGCAGCCGTGGCGGGCAGGGCAGGAGATCCAGTACTTCCGCGAGGTCGCCGACGAGCCGGAAGTGCCGTTCGCCGAGCAGATCCTGCATCAGGACGAGCATCTGCTGGTGGCCGACAAGCCGCATTTCCTGCCGGTCACCCCGGCTGGCAGGTTCGTGCGGCAGACTCTGCTTGCGCGTCTGATCGCCAGCACTGGCAATCGCGAGCTGGTGCCGCTGCACCGGATTGATCGCGGCACCGCCGGCTTGGTCTTGTTCTCCTGTAACCCGGATACGCGTGCTTCGTATCAACGGCTATTCGCCGAGCGACGCATCGACAAGGGCTACGAGGCCTTGGCCCCGGCCTTGCCAGCGCTGGAATTCCCGCTGCTGCGCAGTAGTCGCATTGGCCGTGGCGAGCCGTTCTTCCGCATGGCTGAGCTGGCGGGCGAGGCCAATGCGCTGAGCCGGGTGGATGTCATCGAGCGGCGTGGTGATGTCTGGTGCTATGCGCTGGAGCCTGTGAGTGGGCGCAAGCACCAGCTGCGCGTGCATATGGCGGCGCTGGGAGCGCCGATCATCGGCGACGATTTCTACCCGCAGGTGCTGGAGCGTGCTCCGGATGACTATCAGCAGCCATTGCGGCTGTTGGCGCGGCGCTTGGCCTTCGTGGATCCGCTCAATGGCATGCAGCGGGAATTCCGTAGTGCACGTGAGCTTCTGTGAGTTTCAGCGCCGCTGCGCCAGCCAGCGGTCCAGCTGTGCCGCAAAAGCCTGGCGGTCGCGTGCGTGCAGGGTGGCCGGGCCGCCGGTCTGAATGCCGGCTCCGCGCAGTTCTTCCATGAAGTTGCGCACCGACAGCCGCTCGGCAATGGTGTTCGCGGTATAGAGCTCGCCGCGCGGGTTCAGTGCGACGGCCTTTTTCTCCAGCACGCGTGCTGCCAGTGGAATGTCCTGGGTGACGACCAGATCACCCGCGTTGACCCGCTCAGCGATCGCGTCGTCGGCAACATCGGGCCCGCCCGGTACCTGCATGGCACGGATGAAGTGTGAGGGTGGGGTGCGCAGCCATTGGTTGGCGACCAGCACGGTTTCAACCTTGGCCCGTTCGGCGGCACGGAACAGGATTTCCTTGATCACCACGGGGCAGGCATCGGCATCGACCCAGATCTGGGTGGCCGAACGGGTGGCGGAAACGGCGTCTTCAGGGCTCATGCTGCGCAGTCTATTGGATTTGCCGACTTTGCTGTTACCGGGCTATCGCCAAAAATTTGACTAATTTCAGCAACTTAATAGCCGAACTGAACCGCATTGAATTTCTGAATGCGGTAAATATCGCTTTTTGGAACAAAGCCGCGTATCGTCCATCCCACTGTGCTTGCAAGGGTCACCGTGAATCGTGGCCTGATGCAGTTGATCTTCTTGATCGGCTCATCGATCCGCTTTACCAACGCCTGCAACTCAGTCTCGGCCCCGATACCCGGTGGCCGCGATTATTTCAACTTATGTTTCAGGAGTTAGTACATGTCTGATCGTCAGACCGGCACTGTCAAGTGGTTCAACGACGCTAAGGGCTTCGGCTTCATCACCCCGGAAAGCGGCCCGGACCTGTTCGTGCATTTCCGCGCCATCCAGGGCAACGGCTTCAAGTCGCTGCAGGAAGGCCAGAAGGTGACTTTCGTCGCCGTGCAGGGCCAGAAGGGTATGCAGGCTGACCAGGTGCAGGCGGTCTAATCGACCCCTTGCTACCGTAAGGTTGCTTGGAACGCCGGAAGCGAAAGCTTCCGGCGTTTTTGTTTGTGTTTTCTTCAGCGCGACGTCGTAGCGGAGTGATGCTGGGTTCTGCTGGCCTTGGTTAGGATGCGCTTTCGATTTCGATTGCACGGAGCCGGTGATGATCACGGTGCACCACCTGGAACAATCGCGTTCGCAGCGCGTGCTGTGGATGCTGGAAGAGCTTGGCCTGGACTACGAGCTGGTCAGCTACAAGCGTGACCCCAAGACCTGGCTGGCACCGGCGGAACTGCGCAAGGTGCATCCGCTGGGCAAGTCGCCGGTACTGCAGGACGACACGCTGATCCTGGCTGAATCCGGGGCCATCCTCGAATACCTGGCCGACCGTTACGACCTGCAGCGCAGCCTGTCGCCGCAGCCTCTGCCAGTGGAGGCGCCAGAGCGCCTGCAATATCACTATTGGATGCACTACGCCGAAGGCTCGGCGATGCCACCGCTGGTGATGAGCCTGGTGTTCGCGAAAGTACGCAAGGCGCCATTGCCATTTTTCGCCAAGCCGATTGCCCACAGCATCGTCGACAAGGTGATGAAGAGTTTCATCAGCCCGCAGCTGCGTCTGCACCTGAACTGGATGGAGCAGACCCTGACCAAATCCACCTGGTTCGCCGGTGAGCGCTTCAGTGCGGCCGATATCCAGATGAGTTTCCCTATCCAGGCGGCGGCAGTCCGCGCCGGCCCCATGACCGACTACCCGAAACTGCAGGCTTTCCTGGCACGTATCGCCGAGCGACCTGCCTATCAGCAGGCCGAGCAGCGTGGCGGTGCCTTGGATCTTATTGGCGGCACTCGCTGAGTACGGCGGGCCGAGCTTGCAGCAGCGGCCGCCAGCCCCCACGTTGAGACGATGAACGACACGCCCCCGCAATTTGATAACCGCTTCCAGCGCGAGCTGCCCGGCGACCCCGAAACCGGCGCGCGCCGCCGCGAGGTAGTGGGCGCCGCATGGTCAGCAGTAATGCCGACGCCGGTTGCCGCGCCACGCTTGTTGGCGCATTCGGCCGAGGTCGCAGACCTGCTTGGCTTTGACGCAGCAACCGTTGCCAGCCCGGAATTTGCCGAGGTATTCGGTGGCAACGCCTTGTTTGCGGGCATGCAGCCGTGGGCGGCCAACTACGGTGGCCATCAGTTTGGCAACTGGGCCGGGCAGCTCGGCGATGGCCGCGCCATCTCCTTGGGCGAGTTGCTGGCTGACGGCAAGCGCTGGGAGCTGCAGCTCAAAGGTGCTGGTCCGACCCCGTACTCGCGCGGAGCCGATGGGCGTGCGGTGCTGCGTTCTTCACTGCGCGAGTTCCTGTGCTCCGAGGCCATGCATCATCTCGGCGTGCCTACCACCCGTGCATTGAGCCTGGTCGGCACCGGCGATGCGGTGATGCGCGACATGTTCTACGACGGCCATCCGCAGGCCGAGCCTGGCGCCGTGGTGTGCCGGGTTGCGCCTTCGTTCATCCGCTTCGGCACATTTGAGCTGCCGTCGGCGCGCGGCGATGTCGCGCTGCTGCGGCAGTTGGTCGATTTCTGCATCGCCCGTGATTACCCCGAGCTGCAGGGCAATGGCGAGGCGCTGTATGCCGACTGGTTTGCGCAGGTCTGCACGCGTACCGCGGTGATGGTGGCGCAGTGGATGCGGGTCGGTTTCGTACACGGCGTGATGAATACCGACAACATGTCCATTCTCGGTTTGACCCTGGACTACGGCCCTTATGGCTGGGTCGAGAACTACGATCCGGACTGGACGCCGAACACCACCGACGCGCAGGGTCGCCGCTACCGCTTTGGCACGCAGATGCAGGTGGCGTATTGGAATCTGGTGCGGCTGGCGCAGGCGCTGTCGCCGTTGTTTGCCGAGGTGGCGCCGTTGCAGGCGGGATTGGATGGCTTCCGTGAACGCTATGAAGCCGAAGAACGTGGCAACTTGGTCGCCAAGCTAGGCCTGGGCGAATTCCGCGACGGCGACGCCGATCTCATGACGCAGTTCCAGCAGCTGCTGCAGGAAGGCGAAATGGACATGACGCTGGCGTTCCGCGCTTTGGCGACCATTGATATCGACGCGCCGGAGATCACGCCGCTGGAGGAGGCGTTCTACTCGCCGACCGCCCGCGAACAGGTGTTGCCGACGCTGACCGAGTGGCTGCAGCGCTACGCGGCACGCGTGCGTGCCGCAGGGCAGCCGCCGCAGCAGCGCTGTGATGTCATGCAGGCCGCAAATCCCAAGTACGTGCTGCGCAACTGGCTGGCCCAGCAGGCCATCGACCGTGCCGAACAAGGCGATCTGGCCGGAATCACGGACTTGCTGGACGTGATGCGGCATCCTTACGACGAACAACCCGGGCGCGAGGCATTTGCCGACAAGCGTCCGGAATGGGCGCGCAACCGCGCCGGCTGCTCGATGCTGTCGTGCAGCTCCTGAGCACCTCTCCACGAATGACTGATATGACTTCCTCTGCCTACCCCGAATGGTCGCGCCCGATCCGCGACATCGCCGACTTCCCCAAGCCCGGCATCCTGTTCAAGGACATCATCCCGCTGCTGGGTGATGGCACCTGCTTCCGTGCCGCTGTCCAGGCCATGGCCGAGCCGTGGCGTGACGCCGGCTTGCATGCGGTGCTGGGCGTGGAGGCACGCGGCTTCATTCTTGGTACCGCGCTGGCCTTGGAGCTGGGTGTGGGTTTCGTGCCGGTGCGCAAGCCGGGCAAGTTGCCGGGCGCGACGCTGAAGCAGGAATATGCGCTGGAGTACGGCACCGATCGCATCGAAGTCAGCGTCGGCGCAACCCCGCCGGGCGCGCGGGTGCTGCTGGTCGATGACGTACTGGCTACGGGCGGCACCTTGCTTGCTGCCCTGCAGCTGGCTGCGCAGCTTGAGGCGCAGGTTGTCGGCGGCGCGGTACTGGTCGAGCTGGATGGCTTGGGTGGCCGTGAGCGCTGGCCGGATGGTTTGCCGCTGACCGCTACACTGGTTTACTGAGTACCTGATCCACCCCCAATCTGCGGAGTTCCGAATGCCGACGTTGAGTGAGCTGCTGTCTTCCTTCGATGGTGAACAAGGGCTGCTGCTCCCTGACAGTTGGCGCCAGGGGCGTACTGCTTACGGCGGCGTGCTCAGTGCGCTGGGTGTGGCTGCGGCGATGCAGAGCCATGCAGAACAACTGCCGCCACTGCGCTCGATGCAGGTGACCTTCATCGGCCCTGCGGCTGGCCTGCTGCGCTTCGTGCCGGCGGTGCTGCGTGAGGGCAAGTCGGTGGTGAACGTCGGTGTGGATGTGTACTCCGACGACGCCTTGGCGGCGCGCTTGTCGCTGGTGTTCGGCCGCGCCCGCGAAAGCGCGATCGCGCATGATTTCGCGGGCGAGATGCCGGCCAAGGGGCCCGCCGCGTACCGTGATTTCGATATGGCGGCGATGCCTTTCGCACCGGCCTTTACCCAGAACTTCCAGATGCGTCCTGCCGGTGGTGCGATGCCGGTGTCCGCTGCGGAAGTGCCGGAGCTGCTGACCTGGATCCGCCATCGCGATGCCGGCCAGGTTGATCCGGCAGTGGCCTTGATCGCGATGGGCGATGCGATGCCGCCGGCAGCATTCACCAGCTTCAGTGCGCCTGCGCCGATCAGCTCCATCACCTGGAACGTAGAGCTGCTTGAGTCTGTACCGCAGGGCGAATGGTTCCTGCTGCGTTCCTTCAGCCAACACGCGCGTGATGGCTATTCGTCGCAGGACATGCAGGTCTGGGATGAGCAGGGTCGGGTGGTGATGCGCGGCCGCCAGAGCGTGGCGGTGTTTGCCTGATGCGCGCCGCGCGGTGGCTGGGTGGATTGGCGTTGCTGCTGGCGATGCTCGGCTGGAGCGCCTGGTTCGTCATCTGTAATGTGTATGAATTCTCGCCGGCCTTGGACCCGGTGGCGTTTGCCTGTGGCTGGCTGTTGAGTGTGGTGTTGCACTGGCGCGTATTTCGACGTGTTGCCTGGCCGTTGTTTGCTATGGCGATCTGCATTGGCGTGTACCTGCTGCTGATCCATCGCGGCATGGGCGAGACCGCCGCACTGGCGCTGTTTGTTGCGGCCAGCGTAGCGGTTGTTGCTGCGGCATTCCGGGCGACGCTGCGCGCTCGCGCTGCCTGAAGCAGGCTCAGCGGGTCAGCCGGATTTCCCCTTCGCTCAGCGCCTGCCGCAGGAATGCCAGCACTGCGGGGCCGCTTTCTCGGTCGGCGCGTGCATAGCCTTCGGCGGTGCCGCCGACCGGGATGTAAGGGCCGGTGTCGCTGCGGGAGGTGGTGGGTTGCAGGAAGGGTGTGATCAGGTGGCCGGCGTCCGAGTAATAGAGCAGTACGTCGGGCTGCGGTTCGCTGCGCTTCTGCAGGCGCTGCATCGCCAGCGCCGCCATCTCGCCGGAGACACCGAGCTGATCGTCACCGCCTGCGACCAGTAACAGTGGACCGTTGATGCGTTCGATCGGCAGCATCGCCTGCTCCAGTGCCGCTGCATGCGGACCGGGCTGATTCCAGTTCAGTTGTTCCACATAGGGCAGGAAGGGCAGGTCGCGGCCGCCAACACTCAAAGCGGGCTCATCAACCGCGCGGAAATCCGCAGGCGGCACATCACGGCGGATGCCACGGAACGGCGCGGGACTGCCCACCCACGACACCGCCGCCTGCAGGCGTGGATCATGCGCCGCAGCTGCCATTGCTACGATGCCGCCCCAAGACCCGCCCATCGCGCCGACCTTGCCGGCAAAGGGCTGGGTGCGCAGCCAATCGACCGTGCTGCTGACCGGATCGATCGGTACGCGGATCAGATCCTTGGGCAGTCCGGGCATCCGGTAATAGGCAACAGCCACGGCGACGAAACCGTTGGACGCTAACCAGGCGGCATACAGATTCGCGGTATCGATGCCGCCTTCGGCGCCGCCCAGGGTGATCACGACAGGATGTCGGCGGCCATCGTCCAGGGCTCCTGCAGGGTGATAGAGATTTCCCACCACGCCGTGCAGTTGCAATGGCGTGGCAATGACGTCCGCCGCGTTGATCCGCCGTAGCAATGTCTGTTCACCGATCCGTTTGCCATCGACGAAGGCCTCCAATTGCATCGTTGCTGGCGCATGGCGCAGGCCGTCGGCTTCATTGCGCATGGGCAGTGGCGTGGGTCGGCCCTTGCCCGATTCCGGCCGCATCGACCAGAACAATCCCATCGCATCGACACCCGCGTAGCTGCCGGCCTCGGCGCCAGCAGTGGCGGTATCGGCGATGCCGTTGTGATCGGCACGGTAGTTGGCGTGTGCAAGCCAGCGGTTGCCGCTGCTGTCCTGCATGGAGAGCTGCAGTTTCACCGCTTGGCTTGGCAGCAGGCCGGCAACACTGATCTGCACTGGTTGATCGGCTGGACCGTCCACGGGATGTACGCGTAGTTCGGCGGCAAGGGCGAGGGAGCTGCAGCCGAGCAGCAGCGGAAGCAGGAGATGCTTGAGCATGGGTGTGGTGAGCGAGGAGCGGCCTGCGATGTTGCCGCTGCCGCGACTGCGCCGGAACATGTTGATGCCGCCAATGGCGCAGGCCGTGCCGGGCTTGGCATGAACCGTGCGCGATCAGTTGCGCTGATGCATCTTTGCTTCAAATGCCTCGCGATGAATCCGGCTCAGCGGCAGCTGGGTGCCATCGAGCAATTCCAGCGTCGCATCACCATTGCGGCGTGGGAGCAGGCTGCGAACCCTTGCGCAATTGACGATAACCGCGCGCTGCACCTGCACGAAGCCGGCCGGCGCCAGCTGCTCGGCGAGGCGGCCGATGCTCTCACGCAACAGGTGCACCTGCTTGCCGACATGCAGGCAGGCATAGTGGCCGGCGCTATCGATGTAGTCGATGTCGGTCGGTGATACGTAGTCACTGCGGCTGCCATTGCGGATGCACAACGGTGCCAAAGGGTTGATGACGTCGCGCGCGAGGTGTCGCCGCAGGCGATCCAACGCCACTGCGAGCCGGTTGCCATCCAGTGGCTTGGGAAGATAGTCGATTGCGCCAAGCTCGTAGGAAGCCAGCGCGTGCTCGGCGTGGGCGGTGGTGAAGATGACGGCTGGCGCAGGCGTCGGTAGGCTGCGCGCCAGTTGCAGGCCATCTTCATCGGGCAGCTGGATGTCCAGCAGCAACAGCTCGACCGGTTCCTTAGCCAGTAGCAAACGAGCTTGGGCGATGCTGGGTGCTTCACCGACTATCTGGATATCCGCATGCGCGCCCAGCAGGTGGCGCAGCTTTTCGCGGGCCAGTGCGACGTCGTCGATCAGCAGGGTGCGGATCATGCGGTGGGCTCGCTGCTGGCAAGCGGTAGCCGGATGCTGACCTGGAAGTGCGCACCGTCGCGTTGCGCGTGCAGCGTGGCATGCTCGCCGTAGATTGCCTGCAGGCGTTCGCGGCTGGCTTGTAGGCCAATCCCCATGCCGGCGGCCGCGTCGCCAAGCGGGTTGCGGATCTGCAGCTGAAGCAGATCATCGCGCGATTCGAACTGCAGGCTGATCGTGGCGTCGTCCGTGTCCGAGGTGCTGGCGAAGCGCACGGCGTTCTCGATCAATGGCTGCAACAGCAGGCTGGGCACGCGCGCATCCCATGCATCGGCGCTGGCCTGCAGTTGCACCTGCACCGGCTGTTGCTGCAGGAGTCGCTGCAGTTCGATGAAGGTCATCGCCTGCGCCACTTCCTCGCGCAGGGCGACGAAGGGTTCGCTCTGCAGCAGGTTGCGTAACAACTCACCCAGCTGCGCCAAGGCAGCGTCAGCGCGCTCGGCATCGCGATAGCCAAGTGCGCCGATGGCGTTGAGTGCGTTGAACAGGAAATGGTGATTCAGGCGTGCTCGCAACGCTTGCTCGCGCGCCTGCGCCAGCAGCTCGCCACGGCGGCGATAGCGTCGGATATAGGTCAACGCTTGGCCGATGCCGATGACAGCAACATAGGTTGGGAGCGCGAACAGGCTGGTGGCGATAACCGCATGCAGCCAGTTGTCGGGCAGCGTGCGTGGCAGCGCCAGTTGCGAGAGGCAGTACCCAAACAGCCAGCCAATCAGCGACAGCGCAGGAATGATGCAGATGCCGGCGGCCAGCAGCTTGCCCGCCGCTTTGACGTCGCTGCCCATGCCTAGCGGCCAGCGCGCGCACAGCTGCCATAGCCACGGTGTCGCCAGCAGCCACAGGCTGTGGATGCCAAGCAGGAACAGCAGGGAACGCATCAGCTCGACAGGAGCCAGACTACCGGCTGCGGGTCCGGTCAGTTGCACCGCTGGCAAGGTGACCAAGGTCAGCAGCAGCCAACCCGAACACACCGCACGCCACGGAAATTCCGTGGCATGCGTATCACCCGCAATGCTGGACGAGCTGGAGTCGGGCAGGGATGACATGTGCGTGTTCAAGCGCCGGGCTGGGCCGGCGCCCGCTTACATCTTGCGAACGCGGAAACGCTTGCCCTTGATCTTGCCGGCTTCCAGGCGTGCCAATGCCTTGCCAACCTGCTCACGGGCGATGGCTACGTAGGAGCGGGTGGGAAAGATGTCGATCTTGCCGATCGCCTTGGCCGACAGCCCGGCATCGCCAGTCAGTGCACCGAGGATGTCGCCAGCACGCAGCTTGTCGGTCTTTCCGCCATCGATGCGCAGGGTGGTCATCGCCGCCTGCGGCAGCTCTGCCGGACGCGCGGTTGCCAGCGGGGTCTTCTGCCAGTTCAGCGGCTTGCCCTGCTGCGCTTCCAGTGCATCGGCACGGCTGCGCTCGCGGCCTGCAACCAGGCTCAGCGACAGACCATTGCGCCCGGCACGGCCAGTACGGCCAACGCGGTGCTGATAGGTGTCGATGTCGGTCGGCAGCTCGTAGTTGACCACCGCAGCCAGGTCTTCCACGTCCAGACCGCGCGCAGCCACGTCACTGGCGACCAGCACGTTGCAGCTGCGGTTGGAGAACTGCATCAACACTTCATCGCGGTCGCGCTGTTCCATGTCACCGTGCAGGGCCAGCGCCGAGAAGCCGAACTGACGCAGCGAGTTGGCGACTTCGTCGACGTCCTTGCGGGTGTTACAGAAGACCACGGCCGATTCCGGCGTGTACTTCAGCAGCAAGCCACCGAGTGCCTTCTGACGGTTGGCCGGCTCGGTTTCGAAGAACAGCTGCTGGATGGCCGGTGCTTCGGCCTGGCCATCGATGGTCACTTCGACCGGCTCGTTGAGCAGGGCGCGCGCCAGTTCGCGGATCGCCTCCGGGAAGGTGGCCGAGAACAGCAGGCTCTGGCGTTCCTTGTGGGTGCGGCCGGCGATCTCGCGGATCGGCTCTTCGAAACCCATGTCGAGCATGCGGTCGGCTTCGTCCAGCACGAAGGTGCGGACCTGGCCCAGGTTTAGCGCGCGCTTGCGCGCCAGTTCCTGCACGCGGCCGGGAGTGCCGACCACGACCTGCGGGTCATGCGCTTCCAATGAGACCAGCTGCGGGCCCAGCGGCATGCCGCCGGTGAGGATTAGCAGTTTCAGGTTGGGGATGCCGGTAGCCAGCTTGCGCAGCTGTTTGCCGACCTGGTCGGCCAGTTCGCGGGTAGGGCACAGCACCAGCGCCTGGGTGCGGCTGATCGACAGGTCGAGCCGGTTAAGCAGGCCCAGGCCGAAGGCGGCGGTCTTGCCGCTGCCGGTCGGGGCCTGCGCGATTACGTCGCGGCCTTCCAGGATCGGCGGCAGGGCCAGCGCCTGTACCGGCGTCATCGAGGTATAGCCCAGCGCGTCGATGCCAGGAGCGAGTGCCGGCGACAGCGGCAGGGTAGAGAAGTCAGTCATGCCATATTTTCGCAGAAGCCGGGCGACGGCGCTTGCCATCCTGAATGGGTAACACCGCCTGCTTCATCTAGCGCCTGCGGGACAGGCTCAACCCTTGCGATTGTTGGTGACGGGCTTGCTCTTGGGCGTGACGGTCTTGGCCCCGGATGGGCGCTGGTAAACGAAGGGATAGGGCACGGCAGGTGTTTCCGGCAAGCCCGCGCGCCATTGGTCGAGCGCTGCAGCTACGGTCTTGCCGTTCTTGAACTGCGGTTCGGAGGGGAGCTCACCTTGCTCCTTCTCGCGGCGCCGCACACTGCCTGCGGCCAGTGTGTAGGCGTGGGCGAAGTCATTGGTGGCGTTCAAGGCCTCAACCAGGAAGGCGCGGCCAAACCAGGTGGCGCTATCGGTATTGCCGCAGCCAAAGGATGGACGGTCCTTGCGCGCGGCGGTGATCACCATGCGCTGCGGAGACATCAGTGCCGGTACGAAGGCGCCCGAGAAACAGGCCGAGACCACGATCACCGCATTGCCGATCTGGGCTTGATCCAGCATCCGCGCGAGCTGTGCCGGTGCCAGATAGTCTTCCTGGTCGCGGCCGGTGTGCAGGTAGACGCTGTTGTCATGCAGGCCGTGGCTGGTCAGGTAGAGGAACAGCACATCTTCATTCGGGTCCAGCTTCTGCCCGAGTCCGTTCAGCGCGTGACGGATGCTGTCGGCGGTAGCAAGCACCTGCTGTACGCCGCCATTGCCTAGCGCCGGACGATTGACCAGGCTGATCATGCGGCCTTCGGCACCCCAGCGTTTGGCCGATAGCTCCCGCAAGTAGGCCACCTCATTGGAGAACACATCTTCATCGACATCGCCAGCCACGCCCAGTACGTAGACATCGGGCACGCCGGGGCGCTGGGCGGGTAGGCCTGCCAATGCAGCGTCCAGCATGGTGAGCTGGCTGCCTTCAAGCTTGGGCGTGGTTGCCTGTCGCTCTGTTTTTTCCGCCGCACCAGCGAATGCAGGCCAAGCCACACAGGCCGCCAGCAATACGCTTGCGATGGCTTTGATCAGCCGAGGAGGGGAATGCTGCGAGCTGCGTTGGGCTGCCATTGCCGTTATCCATGACGGTGGTTATGGCGGCAAGGTCATACCGACCGAGCTGCATCCAGTGGCTGCCTGCAGGCCGCCTTGATGGCTATGGTGCCGGAGTTGAAGCCTGGATGCGTAGTAGTCGGCTTGCGGATGTCTGCAGCGCGCGCTGCGACAGGGTAAATGCCGTCAGGGCAATTCCCTGTCGTTCGGATTGATGCTCAGTCCTCCTGCAATGACCAGCCATAGGCCAGTGCGGACTTCTTCCTGAGGTTTTCAAGCTGCTCGGCAGCATTGATTGCGCTGTTGGCGCGGTAGACAAGGTCTTCCAGCCTGCACAGGATGCTGGCCTGCTCATCATCGTCCGGCACCACTTCGACGATCCTGTCGACAAGCTGATGCATCTCCAGCAGCTTCTGTTTGCGCTCGTATTCGCCAAGCGAGGTTGCGTCCTGCACGACTTGCTGCGCCAGAACATCGAAGTGATCCCGCAATTTCTCGTAGTCCATACAGCACCTGCTGCGATGGCGGACAGCCAAGAGTCTGTAATGGTGCTGTCGGGAACGCCCTTACATCAATGAGGGATACACCTTACTGAGGCTAGGATTTATCTGACAAGGCCGTATGTCGAAGAGGGCTGGAAGGTTGTTCTGGGGCGCTTGAATCGCCAACCAGGCGTGCGCCGATATCGACGTGAGGGTCGCGTGGATGGGCTGATCTTGGGCGGCTTGTCTGATCGACCAAGATCGATGCTGTCTTACGGTGTGATCGCGTAGATGTAGAAGTCGTTGTCCCGCGCCCACCCGAGACCCTCATAGAGTCTTTGCGCTGGAACGTTGTCCTTTGCGGTCTGCAGCTCAATGCGTCCAGCGCCAAGTTCCTTTGCAACAGAAACGGCAGCAACCATCAGTTTTCTGGCTACACCCAGGCGGCGAGCGTCTGGAGATACAAACAGGTCGTAGAGAACGTAGCTCTTCGTAGCTCCAACGGAATCGAACAGCGGATAGAGTTGGGTGAAACCGAGAAGATGGCCTTCGGAACCAGCGGCAACCAGGATCAGGGAAGATCCCTCCCGCAGGCGGGCACCAATGAACTCGCGGGCCAGACCGGGATCGAAAGGTTGGTCATAGAACTGTCGGTATTGATCAAAGAGCGAGGCGACGGGCTCAATGTCAGCAGCAGTGGCTGGGCGAACGGAAATTCCCATTTTCTATTTCCTTGCGATTGATCCCAGGGGCTTCGAGCAGGGCTGATGTGGTTGGACTGGGTTGGTGACACAGCTGCTGCATAGCAATCGGACGATCATCAACATGAAGCAAGATCACTTCATGACGCGGCGCAATCCAGATTCCACCGGACTGTAGGTGTTGTAGACCATCGTCGATGGAGAGGGGCATTGGCTATGCCTGGTCATGGAGTGCCTGAGGTAACATCCCCATTCCACACCATAGGGGGTGACCAATGAAGTATGTGATTGCGGCACTATTGGCTGTTCTGCTTTGCACGGGAGCTTCACGTCTAGACAGGCTGCTTCTGCGAAACAAGGAGCCTGCGCTTGTCATGGACTCAAACAGGACGCCGGATGATTTCATTGGCTGCTTCAACCCCAAGTTGTACGAACTTCTTCCTTCCATCCAGACGGTTAGGGATGGTGATTCAACAATTCTCGTCGCTTCGACACTAGGAAATCCAACTGTCGCGGTAGAGATTTCGCCCAATGGCACGGGATCAAGGGTTACCTATCGACCTAGATTCAATATGGTGGGCTACGGAAAGTACAAAGAAGCCGTTGAATCTTGCCGCTAGTTAACAGCGCACAATAATGTCTGCCCCGCCTAGTGCGGGGCTCTTTACTGGGCGGGGCGTGACGCTTAAAGCGGGTCAGGACGCGCAGGTCACCATTGCGACGGACGTGAGTAGGCACGTCAGCGGCATGTACAGCGACAAAGACCGAACGCTAAGCAGCTTCTCCTTTCTTGCCACTGCCTTCCGGGTCATCTCAGGCTTTACGGGCATGGAGTGGCAGGATGGCTACCTTCGGATTTGGAAGTCCGCGGCACAGCTGGTCCTCTGCCACACCTGCGGTTTTGGAGATACGGTGATGTGGTGGGGCGCCAACGTGGGGGCCGCCAACTCGACCTAGGCCTGGGCGAGGGCGCGCGGTGCTACATCCTGGTAGACGCCCAAGGTCAACCGCTTTTCCTTGCCGTCGATCCGGTACTTCAGGACCAGTACCGGCTGTCCTTAGGGGAAGTCTCCATGTCCACCGCCGTCGAACTACTGCTGCGTGCGACTGGTGGGCTTGGCCTTCCGGATGGCCATATCGGTCAGTGGGGGCATGTGATTCGTCACTGGGGGCAGATGCCCCAAAATATGCCCCGACCGTCTCATGGCCTGCAGCGCAACGGCGCGGACTGCGACGGAAACAAAAAAGGCCGGAAACCCGTGTTGCTATTGGGTTTCCGGCCTGATCGGGACCTTGACGGCCCAACTAATGGTGGAGGTGGGCGGAATTGAACCGCCGTCCGAAGGCACTCCATCCCCGGCACTACATGCTTAGCTCACCGTTGGGTCTCGTCCTGTGGCAGTACGGTGTGCAAAGCGCACCCCAGGACCAGCCTGTTTTGGTTAAGCCATGACTGACAGGCAGCCGTCACAGCCGGTTCCGTGATAATGACCCTACATCCACGAGCACGGGCACAAGTGGGTTCGGGGCTTACGCCTTAAGCGGCGAGAGCGTAGTTGTCGTCGTTGGCAACTAGAGTTTTGCAGCTGGATTTACGAGGAAAGCTACCCCCTCGGCATGCGCCAAGCGACTTCACAACCCCCGTCGAAACCAGTGCACCCCCGGTTTAACGTTGATTTGTAACGACTTTTGGGTGAAACGTGACGAAAAGCTGCCAAAAGTCTCGCTGACGGGGTGGATGCTACACCGAAAAGCCTGAACAGTCACTTGCGGCGGCGCTACCTTGTCGAATCTCCTTCCTCAGGCGCGCGTAGTTCCTTAGCATGAACAGGGACAAGGACAAGGACAAGGACAAGGGACCCATGGAAATATCTCAGCAAGCTAAGGCCAGAATGGTAGACCTGCTACGGCCAATGCTGGCGAAGGCAATGGTTGATACCGATGGAGATCTTGACTTTGATTTCTATGAAGAATGCCAAGCCCTAGAGCGCATCCCGCCAGGGAAAGTTCAGAACCAGCTCAACGCTATGGCTGGTGAGCAACCCATCTCGCAGATTCTTTTTGACCAGATCGAACGCGAAATTGGAGAACGTTCGAGTGCAGAAGAGGAGGTGCCGCTTACCTCGCTCCCCGGTTTTGAAGATCCTGAGGCTGCAGCTGTTCGCTTGATTGAATCGCTAGCCAGTCTTCCGCGCTCGTACACGCTGACGGTGAGAATGCCAACGCAGCTGGGGATCCTTTTTGAAGACGACTCTGATGTCCTGGAATTGGCAGAGGGAGTTGTTCTTCGCCAGCTCGCTGGCACTAAGGATCACATTCGAGAGAGCGAACGTCGATTTGACCCGGAAGGCCCAGTTCTGGTGCAAGAAGTAGTAAAGGCGGCAAGACGACCGTCAAGGGATGTAGTGCTGGACATCGAACTCACGGGGTACGCCACGAGGTTCAATATGACTCCCGTAGTTGCAGATGCCCTAGAGGAGGCTCAAGCATTTGTTGGTAGCTTGGTGGCGCATCGACTTCTTCATGTCTCACCATTGGGGCAATTGTTTGAGACTGAGAGAGATCATAGTTTTCTTGTGACAGAGCGAAATGCTGGGGTGGAGCGTCTCGTGATGAAGGGCCGTCAAAGCATCGATTTCGCTCGACGATTTGCGGGTGGGGCGCGGTTGGCCAATCTGCGGCGAACGGATCGCTCTGATGATCGAGCGGAGGTGCGCGCTGACGCAGTTCGCCTAGCGAAGATGTTGGACAAGGAAAATGGTCATAGGCGACACGCGGGTTTAGTCCTTGGGGCGAAATGGCTCTTAGACAGCTACTTAGGGAATGATCGGATTCTCAGCTATGTTCAGGCCACGGTAGCGTTGGAGACGCTTTTAGGAGATAAGGCTGAAAGCGATGTAGTCGGTATCGGAGCTCTTCTGGCCAATCGTTGCGCCTATATGCTTGCAACCTCGGTTGTGGAGCGGCGTGAATTGCTGAGTTCAATCAAGGAGATCTACGACGTGCGATCAAAAATCGTGCATCAGGGTCAGAGCCGACTTGCAGCGTCTCAGCAGTATCGACTTAACCAGCTCCGAAGAATATGTGGTCGTGTAATTGAGCATGAGACAAAACTGATCGGGCCGTGATACGTCTGGGCTGAGTTTAGTATCAGCGCGCATTTTCCCAGACCGCGTTAAGCCTATGACCTGCGTCAGGGACTATAGAAGGAATCCATCGGGCGTACTTTTTCGCTGTTATCGTCCAGTCTCGGTGACCCATCTGCTTGGCCACCCACATCACGTTCTCGCCGGCACTCAATGCCTGGCTCGCGAAGGTGTGGCGCATCTGGTACGGGTAGCGGTACCGAATCCCGGCCTTCTTCAATGTCCGCTGCCAGCTGCCGGCACGAATGGTCTGGTCCGAGCCCCAGCGTGCGTTGGTCTTGGGGTCGTGGAAAACGAACTCGCCGGCCAACAGTGTATGCGCGCGCTGCGCCTTGAGGGCAGCCAACGCCGGCGCGACCAGGGAAACCTCACGTACGCCCGAGTCGGTCTTCGGCGCCTTCATCTTGCCCATGACCCAGGCGCGCCGGATTTTCACCGTGCCGCGGTTCCAATCGATGTCAGACCAGCAGAGGCCGATCATTTCCGATGTGCGCAAGCCGCTGGCAAAGTTGAACTGGCAGTAGTTGCGTACCTGCGGCTCGTCGCAGGCCGCCAAGATAGCCAGGACTTCCGAGGGGCTGAACGGATCCACCTCTTCGGGGGCATTGACCTTCGCTCTGCGGCGGACCTTGAAGCTGTCCATAGGGTTGGACTTGATCAGGTCGTCGTCGACGGCGTCATCAAGGGCCCCCCGAAGCGGCCCAAGCACGTTGTTGATCCGCTTGGCTGTCACCTCAGCCCCAAAGCTGGCAACCAGGTCACGGAGCTGGGCCCGGTCGAAGTCTCGCAGGGCGATGGTGCCGATGCGCGGAATCAGGATGTTCTTCACGATCCGGCTGTAGCCGATGATGGTGCTGTGCTCGAGCTCGTTTTGCTTGCTCGCCAGCCACCGATCCAGGACTGTTTTCAAGTCGTCCAGCGTCGCCGGCTTCTCGATGACCTGCCGGGCGCGCTTGCTTGTGGGGAAGTGCGCCGCATAGTCGAAAATGCCTTTTTCGATCTCGATCCGGATCTGGCCCAGCAGGTTCTCACAGAACCGAATATTGCGGGGGTTGGGCGGGAGCTTGATCCGCTCACGGCACCTGGCGCCGCGATAAGTAAAATCTATTTGGATGCTGCTCGGCGAAATTGCGCGGACACCGCTGCCCCGTTTTGGACCCACCATTCGTAACCCTCAATATCGATCAAAACACGGCCGTCAGGGGCCTTGATGTAGACAGCGCCCTCCAGCCAGTCGCCGCGCTTGATCTTGGATCTGGTCGCGTCGGGGGTGTAGCCGGTGAGCTCTTCGAATTTTTCGATGGTCACGAAGCGCAGCGGCCTCAGCAGTCCTCTTATCGAGGATTGTGAAAAAACCGGATTGGCGTTCATGGCTGTCCTGTCTTCCGTACGTCAAGGACCGGGTGGGTGGCGTTTAGTTGGGCGAGGAAGGCCGGCCACAGGGCTTCCCAGAATCCCTGCGCCTGCGGATTCGTTACGCTGCCAAATGGGCCGCCGCACTCCGTGAGGTGCCGGTGTAGCCAATCGCAGTCCAGCACCATTTGATGCCACTCGAACTCCGTGTTGACGTTCCAGAAGGCGTCAAACGCCTCGCGCGCATCCTCCTTCGACAGGTCCCGGTCGCGGCGCTCTCGGAGCAGTGCTGCTTTGGCCTGTTCCACAGCGTTATCGCCGCAGAACACGGTTGCCTCTGAACCCCACAGCTTGCCAATCAGGTATCCACGGTTGAGCTTGGCCAAGAAGCGCGCGGCTGGGCCACCCATACTCGACCAGTAGTGGCCGACGGTCCCGAAAGAGGTGTTGCACGTCAGCTCGCACCAATAATGCCGGCGGTCGCCTTCGCCCTCGACGCCCTCGCGCAGGTAGAACGAACCGAACTCGCCGTTGTTGCGCACTTGGATATGCAGCACCTCCGGCGCGGCGCGCAGTGCGGCGGTGATTGTTTCCACTGCGACGATCACCGGCACGACCTTTTCTTCGCCCATGAACTCGTAGGCGTTTCTAATTGCGTCTGCGGGCAGCAACTGTCGGGCGCGCTGCTGGTCATCCATTTGCGCCTTCCTTCTGCAGCTTTTTCAGCAGGCGGCACAGCTCGGTCACGGATTCCGGGTTGATCACGATGTGGCGGCCCTCCTGCTCCAGGATGACTTGCCCACCACCGTCAACTGAAGCCGCTATAGCCACCTCGGTGAAACCGTTGTCGTCGGTGGGCTGGTACAACACGTGAGCGTTGTCGAATAGGCGCGTGATCATTGGGACGCCCCTGGGTCGTTGGTGGCCGCCTGCATTGCGGTAGCCAGGGCCTCGCGCACATTGTCGGTGGGATGTTCATGCACAATGCGTCTCCCGCTGGGCGAGGACATGTCTTCCTCGATGACTCGCCAGCCCACATCGGCGTCGCCCATACCGGTTGGAAGATCCGTAGGCGCCACCTTCCATCGGTTGCGCTGTACGGCGTCTAGCAGGGCGGTGTCCTGCAATGCTGAGATCGCTGCTTGCAATGCGGCCCGCTCCAGCGTGAAGCGGGGCGCCTCATCGTTGCTGCTGGGGTAGTCATCGGCAAGTAAGTCGCGGAGAACTGCGGCCTGCTTTTCTCCGTCTGATCGATCGCTTTCAGTCATGGCGCGGGCGCCGAATAGGCGCGCGGGGACTCCCAGCGCCTGGTCAACCAGAAGCTGGGTCCTATAGCGGCATTCGTTGAAGCCCATACGCCAGGCTTGGCCGGGCTCTACATCATTAAATTGGTCGCCGATTTGCTCGCTCAGCCATTCGGGCAGCACGAGGCGGTGCAGGTCGAACGGCGTGGGCGCGAGGGCAAGTTCTCCCAGACGGTTCCACATGGTCACCTCTGTCTCCATGGCGGGCCGGCAGCTGTCATTTGCGAACACGACGATGTCGATGCCGGCGCGGCGCTCGATGGTGAAGTCCAGGGATAAGGGCGCGCTCACGGACGCACCTCGGCGCTGGTCGCTTTCATGCCCTCGTAGTCCACGCCGTCGTCTTCGGACTCGACGACGCGAACCTTGATGTTCGGCAGTCGGATGGCCTGTTGGATCTCCAACACGTCACCAGCCACGACTGCGCCGTTCGACCACTCCCTGCTGACCAGTTCGGTGATGGAGTCGAACGCCCTTTCTGAATCAGCATCGTTCCAGAACATGTTGGGCGCATCAGTGCCGCCCTTGGGGCTGGAGTCGATCAGGGCAAGCGGGCGAACGAAAACGGCGGCGGGGCCATCTTCGGTGTCGTGGACCATCACAAGGCGCCAGTGCTCGCCTGCCGGCGGCTCGGGCTTCCAGTTGGCCAGCCATGCGCAAGCATCGGGCTCATCTGCAACGTGGTCTTCGTCCGGGTATTCGCCATCGACCACAGCGAACGCGAAGCCCTGCGCCTTTACCAGCGGATCAAGGGCGCGCTCTTCGTCATCCGGGTTCGGCCACTGCGGCAGATCCGGATGGATCGCGCTCCATACCTTGACGCCATCCAGCTTGGGCATCAGTTCTGGGGCGTACAGGCCGCGCCACGGGTCGGCCGGGTCGATCCCCGGCGCCGCGGCGGGCCAGTCCAAACCCAGATAACGCGCGATCGCATAGGCGACTTCCAGTCGGCCATCTTCGTCAGGGGCTGCGTTGCCGGCGATTCGGTCGGCAAGACCGTGCATAACCGCGCGCTCGTCGATCTGAGCGGCAGCGAATGCTGCGTCCTTGGCAGTCACTGGATCGATTTCCTCGCCCGGAGCGAAGAAGGGCCCCGAAATGCGCACGGTCTTGTGGAAGTGTTCGGGATCCAGCCGCCCGTCGATCTCCATGGACCAGACGCCGTCAGCGTTGACCACCAATGGAACCGTGAAGCCCGGGCGCGCGCTGTCGCTGGCCAAGTAGATGCCCTGGCGCTGCAGCATGGTGCGCACCTCGGGCAGCAGCACGTCGATGACCTCGGCCTGGCCAATAAGGATGGGGTTGCGGGGGGTAGACATCAGCGGGCTCCAGGAAGGGCGGGGGTGCGCGGCTGCGGATCCACTGCGACGGTGGTGCGGCCGACTTCGTCGAAAAGCTTGATTGCGTCCAACTCGATCTTTACTGCGGAGATGTAGGTGACGGCGACCTGCGAGGTGGCTTTGGCCCGCTCAATCGTTTGGGCCATCTTCTCGGGCGTTGCACTGTCGTCGCCCAAGTTCTCGAGCATCGCGACCAGGTGGTCGCGGACGTCACTGACTTTGTTCTTCATCGCGCTGCTCCTTCGTGCGCTGATTGATCTTTCGGGTGATGCGGGCCTTCAGCAGCACGAGCTCGGCCAGCTCCTTCGGGTAGCGGGTGTGGAAGCTGTTGCGACGCATGTTCTCGGCGAGCGAGATCTGTTCCAGTCGGTCAGCGGTGATTTCGGTGGCCACCAAGGACTTCAGCCCAGGCTTGAACACCACGATGTGCCCGTCGGCTACTGGACCGTGGGCTGCTTCCCAGACCATCACGTGTACGGGTCGCCAGCGGTTGACCGGGAAGATGGACGGGTCGTCCGTGACCTTGCGCATCAGCACCCTGCGCTTCGGGCAGATCTTCTCGGTACCGATCGCCACATAGTTGCGGGCTTCATGGGCTGGCCGCCCCTTCTTGAACTGGGTCTCCCTCATCCGGCCGGCGTGCCAACCTGGGCGACGCAGCCCCTTGTTTGGCGGGATCCGGCCGGGCTGAAAGCGCGAAGCAACACTCTCGGGGGCGAGCGTTCCGTTCCAGAGGTGCGCAAGAGGGTGCGTCTCGAAATCTTCGGACTTTTTGAGCCCAAGCAGCTCGGCACGGCGATACACGGCCGACCGCGGCCGGCCCAGCACATGGGCGATCAGGAACGCTGGGAAATTCGGATAGTTGAGGCGCAAGGTCTCGTCCTCGTCGTCAGTCCACGGAGCGCGAAACTTCATTGCGCCTCCAAGCGAACTCGGGAGCATCGTCGAGCAGCCAGACATGGCGCACGTTGGCCACGTCCACCAGGTCGCGCGCTGCAGGAAAGATTTCCACAGCCCAACGGTCGCCGTAGCCGGCTTGGGCTTTGAGGTTCTGGATCTCGTCCCACGTGATTCCATCTGCCCAGCGGCCGTTGGCCAACATGCGCAGACGATTGATGGACAAACGCGGCGGCGCGCCATTTTCGACGTACTGCTGCACCAGAAAGGCACGGTTGCGCCAGACCCGCTCAGGCGGCCGCTGCAGGCCGGCCATGGCCGTTGGCCACAGGTGCCTTGGTACTTCGACCAATGCCTCTGGAAGCCCTCGGTGTTTGGCGGCCAATGCCCGTCGCTCGGCTCGATTGAATCTGCGCTCAGTCATGCCTGCGCGGCCTCCCGGTGGCTGGCCAGCTCATCCGGCGTGAGCAGCTCCTCGCGCGCAACATTCACAGCGCGCGGCGCCGTGATTCCGATGCGCACCTGGTTGCCCTTGATGCCAAGGACGGTGACGGCGACGTTGTCGCCGATGTGCATTACTTCGCCTTCGCGGCGGGTGAGAACGAGCATTGGTGTCTCCTGTTTCCATGGAGCCCGGCCGTGGGGGCGCGGCCGGGACGGGGTGATCAGTGGTTGCGGTTGAAGGGCACTAGCCCGTTGGAGCGGTTGAGCGTTCCGACGGCAATCTGCCGGCAGCGGCGCTGGCGTTCGCGATTGCCACCGCCATTCGGGGCCCAGCGAATCAGCCAGCGGCGGCGATCAGTGAGGAAGCCGCTCCAGCGTTCCGAGCGAGCGACGCGGCGGGTCTTCTTGATTTCAGGTTTCGGGGCCGGCTGCGGTGGACGGATCGGCTGGCTGCCTGCGAGCTTCGAGCCCAAGGCAAGCGCGACACCGAGCAGAAGGCGAGGGCGGTGGAACATGCGTAGACCTCCTACGGCGCCAATGCGCTGGTGGTGGGGGTTGGGGTGAGGTCGACGGAACGGTGCTTCGAATACGTAGGACCCTCGACAAGCGGAATGCCCGCCCAGGTCATGGCGCATGCCTCGACGTAAGCCGGCTTCACGCGCTTGCCGCGGACGCCTTCGGCCTTGCGGCGTTCGTTCTCGGAGCGGGCCACTGCGCGGGCGTCTGCACGAATGCGCGCGTTGATGCTACGGAGCAGGTAGGTGAAGTCCGCAGGACTGAGGCTGATCCGCTCGGGACACTTGCCGGCCAGTCGGAAGTAGTCGGCCAGTTCTTTCACCCGGCCGCGCAGCACCTCGAACTTCTGCTGCTTGCCGGTCGGGGAAACTGGGCGTTCGGGCTCAGCGCGCAAGCAGATCGTTGTGCTTGCGGCAGCACTCGGCTCGGGCAGATCCAGCGGTTCGTACCTGAGAAACGTTGCGGCCGCCTTGATGGCGTTCTGCCAGGCGTCTACCTGCTTGCTATCGACGTCGTACAGGGCCAGCAGACCGCCTTGGCCGGTCTTCCGGACGGATCCGCCACCACGGATGATGGTGACCACGTCGGACATCTTGGTGAGCCTCATGGTCAGCCCCCCGCCTTTGAGATCTTGAAGACGCGCTCCAAAAGCAGGAACAAGCGGCGGATCTCACCGCTCTGCAGCGCAAAGCGGGCGTCCAGCTCCGCGCGGCGGCTGTCTTCCTCGACCTGGTCCAGCTTGTCGAGCGCGCCGTCCAGGAACTTCAGCTTGCGAACGACCATGTCCTCGCCGAGCACGAACGACAGGTTGTCTTCGAGCACCAGCGCCAAGCGGGTGACCTGCTTGCCGGCGTCCAGATGCTTGTCGATCTCGTCGCAGCGCAGTTCCTGGTACTGGCACTTCACGACCGCGCCGCCCTGCGCGGGATCCTGCAGCTGGCACTCTTCGCCCAGGCTCAGGCCATCGGGCAGCGACTCGCCAGCAATCCAGTTGGTCAGGATCGAGCGTGGCGCCGCTTCGGTGTTGAGCGGCATCGCGGGGAAGCTCCCCAACATGCCGCGGATGTCGCTCATCACGTTCTCGCCGGTCTTGCGGCTGGACGTGTCGACGACGGCATAGCCGTGCTGCAGGTCCAGCAGCACATCGGTGCGGCCACTGGTGGTCAGCGCGCGCGGCAGCAGTTCGTGCAGCAAGTCATCCTTCAGGCGCTTGCGTTCGCGCCCGCCGGGCTTGCGACCCTCGTTCTGTTCGATCTGCTCCAGCTTCCGGCCCAGAGCGTCGTTCACCGCCGTGTTGGGCAGGATCTTCGACTCGGTACCGACGGTCAGCCACAGCGCGTCGCCGATGCGGTGCGAGAGGATCTCTTTCTCTTCGCGGCCGAAGGGGGAGATGAAGCCGCGGGACACCATCTCGAGCGCGCCAACTGGCTTGAGCTGGACCTGTGGCAACAGCGTGGCGATCTCCGAGAAGTCGGTCGACGCCGGGAAGCGGAACATGGTCAGGTTGCGGAAGAACATGAAGCGTCTCCAGGTGACTCGGAAGTGATGGACGTGCCGGCGGGCAGTTCGGTCATGCCCCAGGCGTAGATGGCATCTGCGGCCGCGCCATCCTCGTCCTCGGCCAGCACCTCATGCGGGCGGGCAATGCCCGGCGCGTAGACGAAGAACAGCTTCATGAGCGCCCCAATGCCGCGACCATGCGGCTGATCAGCTTCAGGTTCGGGCGCTTGCCGTCCTTCCATGCCGCACGTAGCGAGGCTCCGATCTGCTCGCGAAGTGCCAGCTGGCGGTGCGGATAGGCCACCGAAGCTGCGTAGTAGCGCTTCATCCGCTCCTCGGCGGTGCGCTCCCGCGAGTTCCGGAAAACAACGGCGTTCAACCCGTACTTCAGACACCCAATCTCTTGATTCACTGGAGGGGCTCCATGCGAGGAGGCTGAGCAGCAGCACCGGCAGAGCGGCGGCGATGCAGGCACCAACCAAAGTGCTGAGCAATGCTCGGCAGGCGATCAGGCACACGGCGGGCAGCTGGCATCCGACGCCAGGCCTTCTGGTGTGTGGTGCTTCCAGTGGTGGAAGTCGGCCCCTTCGTAGCCGCAGTGGCTGCAGATGCCGTCTTCAGTGAACTGGTGGTCGAGCGGTACCGGCTTGGCGATCTCCGGCAGCAGATTGCGGCCGAAAATGGCTTCGAACTGAGCGTCGACGCCGGACAGGGAAGGTGCGCTCATGCCTCGCCGCCCGTGGTCAGCCGATAGCCCACCTTCCAGACCACCAAGATCTTGTGCTCAGCACCGGCATCGGCAAGCTTCTTGCGCAGGCGGCTGACGATGACCTGCAGCGAGTTGGACTTCGGAGGATCGGCAGCGCCATACAGTGCTGCGTGCAGAATTGCCTGAGTAACGAATTGGCCAAGGTCCGCGTTGAGTTTCTCGTAGACCTTGTACTCGGCGACCGTGAGCCAGACGATCTTGCCAGCAGCACCACCCACCACCAGCGCGCGCTGCTCGGGCATCAGCTCGACGGTAGGCGCGCTCACGGGCGCACCTCTACGAAGGCCAGGTCATAGATGACGCATTGCGCCCGGGCTGCCGCAGGGGGTACGGCTTCCGGTGGGGAGTCCGGCACGATCGACAGGGGGATGATCGTGTTGGCCCGGGCGCAAGCGTCGGGGGAAACGGAATAGTCACCGCTGATCACGGCGTCGACGGCGTCGAGCGCCAGCTGCCAGCGGGGCCATGAGAAATCTTTGGCCATGAGGGCGGTGAGCCGCGTGCTGCAGTCGGGCACTGCGCCACCATCGCGAAAGCGGTTGAGGGCGGTGTTGGCCACGGTGGTGCGCAGCCCCCAATCGTTGGCGTCGGCCAAGTCGTAGACCGCCACCGCTGCACAGATACGCGGATGGGTGATAACCAGCTTCGCCGGCACGTGAGGTGCGCGGGTCGCTTCAGCCGATAGAGGCGGAGTCGTGGCGGGGGTGGGTTGCGGTGCAGCCCAGATGCCAGCAATGGCCGCGGCACCAGCGCCGAGGGCGAGGTAAAGCGAGGAAGACAGAAGCGTCATGCGATAGCCATCCCTGTGAGATGGCTCGCAAAATATTGCTTGAAACTTCAGGTGTCAAGCAAAAGTTTGCTATTGAGGTGCGCCGATATGCTTTGCACCGAGGTTGACGGCGCACTTCTGCATAAGATCCAAGAGGATATCGTCCACCAAATCCTCCTCCGGTGTGAACCCGGCCAGTTGAGCAAGTAGTGGGTTTGGGACAGGTTCGGTGAGCTTGGCATCCATGAAACCGCGGTTGATCGAGCGGTCCCAGAAGCTATAGTCGCTGTAGGGAATTGCATCAACCAAAGGAGCAGCAAAGGCGTAGTGTTCGGATTGATCTACCTTGAAAGCGCTGAAGTCAGAGGTGGAGATGCACCACACTCTGTACTCGTAGATGGCTCGACCGTGGAGATCACGGGCTTGCTGAAATGCTGTCAGTACGCCACAGCGCATCGCCTCGGGGTCCCTGTGCTTCCCGAAAAGTAGCCCGGCCAGATAGTTCACTTGTTCTGAGGGCTTAATGCCAGGAAGGGCGTTCACGCGTGCCTTATCCGGCCTTGCGCCCAACCGTCCCGGTCGTCGCAGTGAACCTAACTTCCGCGGAAGCGATCCGCGCGATGCTGGCTCGACCTTCATCGGAAGCAGCTACGAAGTCATGGAGAAGGCTGCCAAGCCGTTCGTCGGTCATAAGGTTGACGGGTATGCCTGGCAGGAACAGCACCCACGACGGCACCCTGAAGGCTGCAGCGATGCCATCCACTGTTCGTACGGTCGGGGAGGTGGAGTGTGTTGTGCCATAGGTGACTACATTGCCCACATTGCGTTGGGACAACCCCCCTCGCTTGGCAACTTTGACCTGAGAGTCGCCCGTCGCCTCCATGAGGCGGCGCACGTTTTCTGCTAGGACGAGATTTGAATCACTGCTCATGTGAGCAGAATATTGTTAGGGGCTCGCAAAGTATTTCTTCCGATGTGAGCAAAAGTTTGCTATATCTGCAGGCATGGACGCCGACACCCTTCTGCAGAAAACCGTGGGACGCCTTCGCGCACACGAAGGCCAATACGCGGAAATCGCCCGTCAGAACGAGCACATCAGCTACTCGTGGCTGACGAAACTGGCTCATGGCCAGATCACGAACCCAACCGTCTCGAGCCTCCAGCAGCTGATTGATGCCCTGGACCAGCACGAAGGTGTTGTGCGCGCTGCGCCGGCAGCGGCAACCGCGGACGTCACGCCCGAACAGGAAGACCCCGACCAGCGGCGCATCGTCCCCGTGGAGGAAGCCTGATGGTCACCTCCGCCAATGGCCCGCTGAAGGTGGACGGTGAGGACCTGATCGAGGCTTGCCTGGATCAGCTTGGCCGTCCGAAAGGCGTCAGTTCTTCCGCGGAATCGGCAGTTTCCCGAAGCGGGATGTCGGCCATTCCTCAATCTGAAACTCGAGGCCTTCTGCTGACCGGGTTTCCCCGCAGAGCACAGCTCTGGGAACTACGGTCTGTACCGTTAGATCCACGAGTCCCATCGCCCCGTGCTGGAAGGCCAGTCCTTCGAGGCGAATGGCTCGCTCTGGCGTTTGCAGCCCTTCGTCAGGCCATTCGAGCCAAAAGGGAACCAGCCAATGCTCGAGGGGGCCGAGCTTGAGCACATCAATCTTCGAAATGCCGTCTCCGGTGCTGACGTACGCCGTCAGGTATTCCACTTCCATGCCTTCCTCCGGTAGCGATCTGGTTGGGTTGGACCTCCAATCCTACTGGCAGGTGGGCGCCCTCTGTTTCAGTCGTATGGAGCAATCCTGATGGTCACCAAGAACCTCGGCAATCCTCGGGATGGGGCAGGGCAAGGCAAGGCGCCCTGGTGGGCGCTGCCTGATCGGTGGAACCCAAGAGTGTGGGTTCGCGATTGGCTCAACAAGGCAACCCGATGCGAGCTGTTGGCTATCGAAGCGAAGCGCGCCGAATACGCCGCCGAGCACATCGCGTTGCAGACAGAGATTGCCTCCCGGGCTGCTGCACGGGTGAGTTTTAACTTTCTTGGGGAGACCGAGAGTGATCTGCCTGAGCCCGCTTTGCCCTTGCACGGTCCACACGAGTCAGTAGCTGATCGAACGTCCCTCGGAAGCTTATCGCCATCGCCGCGGACGCCGGCTGGGCAGTCTCCTCAAGGCTCTGCCGAGCAGTCCTCAGGTTGGTCTCCAAGCGATCCAGGTCTGGACTCATCCCCATGAGTACCTGCACAGCGATGTTGTTAGCCAGAAGGCCGCCGGTTAGTTCGTCGAGCTTGGCGTCAAGAGCTTGTATCTGCCGTCGCTGCAGGTTTGTGATGTTGCGGAGCTCGATTTCCGTTGGCGATTCCATGGTGTTCTCCGTGGTGGGTGTGTTTGGCTCGCACCTGCAAGCCTACCCGGAGAACACCACCTATTCACGGGTGGCTGCCGCATGAGCAAGCCACCCTTGGACATCAAGAACCCCACGCTGGCGGCCGCGATTCTTCGCCGCCTCGGCGCTCTGGAGCGTGCCCACCTATCTCATGCGCGGCGGACCGCAGAGCTGGAGCGTCAGGTAGTTGGCCTCCAGCAGGAGGTATCCAAGTTGCGCCGGAGGGAGCTCAGTCGCGCTCCCGCTCTGGTGTTCGGTCCGGAGCACCTCGAACTGTCCCTCGCGATTGAGGGTCGTCCTTTTGTGCCCGAGCACGCTCTGCAAGCGCTCGAGCGCGCTGCAGGCGCACCAGCAGTACATGGAGTTCGGCTAGACATTCCCGCGCGTGAGCCTTTTCTGCAGCGCTGGCGTCGGCGGATCGGACTATACGCTCGAGCCTCTCAGCGTGCTCCTTCAGCGCCCGCAGCAGCACTGCGGGTTGCGGATGACTGTCAATGAGCAGGGGGAACAGCGCCCGCACGAGCCCAAGGCGCGCGACGGCATCGATGTGGATCTCGTCGCTCGCATCTGTCACACGGGCATCCCTGCAGTTTGTATCGCTTCCCATTTTTTCATCGCGCGCTGTGGTCGGTCTGTCCGGCAGCGCCCGACCCGCAGTAGGGCAACGCCTGACCAGGCGCCCCACAATCAACCACGGACTCCAAAATGACCTGGACAACAGAAGCGTGGCTGCGTGAGGCGCTGGGCGCCCTTAAACGCACCCTCGACGTCGACGCGCGCACCAAGAACGAGATGGTGCAATTCCTGCTGGATGAGGGCTTCTGGGACAAAGAGAAGCTGTCGACGTGGGAAAGCGCGATCGCGAAGTTCAACAGCTGCTTGAACCCCAACAAGTCGGAGTTCTTCAAGGTCGGCGAGCTGTGGGCGCTGTCCAAGCGCTTCGGCCGGCATGACCTGTTCCTGGCGATGGCCGCTGACCTTGGCTATGAGGTGCGCCGCCTGCCTACGGAGGAGCGCCAGCAGGAGCTGCTCGAGCAGCTCGCGCACCTGCAGACCCAGCACGGCGAAGCCCTTGAGCGGATCAGCACGCAGCTCACTCAGCTTCAGGCTGCACCACCTGCGCCGCCGGCGCTGCCGATCATTCCTGGTCAGCGGCAGCACTTCAGTAAGCAGGAATGGCCATACGGCGCCGGCTCGTCCGTGGTTGCTCGGGATGGGTGCCCGTAGTCATGTCGACAATCATCATGTCCCAATGCTGGATGCTGCAGGGACTGAGCGTTACCCAGAAAGCTGTACTGATCTCACTGGCTGACCAAGCCAGCGACGATGGCGTGTGCTGGCCTGCGGTCGGCACGGTGGCCAGGCGCTGCTGCATGTCCGAGCGCGCAGTGCGCAGTGCAATGGACCACCTCGAGCAAGTGGGGCTTGTTGCGCGTGAGCGCAGGTTCAACAGCAGCTCGGTCTACAAAGTGACGCCTGCAGCGTATCGCCCTGCCACCGAAGCGGGGACGGGTAGACGCAAGTCTGCAAACACCCGACCCCCTGCACCTGACGCAGGAGGTGCGCCCCGTGCAGGGGATGCACCGGGCGCAGGGGATGCAGGAAATGCAGGGGGTGAACCAGATGCCGGAGGGGCTGCGCCCGCTGCCGGTCTGGGGCTGCACGGGGCGCCGGACCCCCTGCACCAGGTGCCGCCTAACCATCAACTAACCATCATTGAACCGTCAGGAGAACCGCAAGTTGCGCCGCCGGCGGCGCCGCGCACCAAGGCGGAGATCAAGGCCGAACAAGAGGCAGAGCTGCAAGCTGCCTGCAAAGCGACTTGGGCTGCCTACCGACAGGCCTACTCCCAGCGATACGGCGTGCCACCGGTTCGAAACGAGAAGGTCAGCTCGCAGATGAAGGAGTTTGTGCGGCGTATTGGCCGCGGCGAAGCTCCCGAGGTGGCGGCCTGGTACGTGCAAGCGATCAACGAAGCGTGGGTGGTCAAGGCGTGCCATGACGTCGGCTCGCTGCTCAGTCGCGCCGAGGCATACCGCACCCAATGGGCCACCGGCCGGGCGATTACTTCGACCGAGGCAACGCACGCCGACAAGACGCAGTCCAACGCAACGGCTGCCGATCAGGCCATCGCCATTCTGCGACAGAAGGATGCTGCCAATGCTTAATCAGGCGGAGCAGGAAGAGCTGGCCCGGCAGCTGGTGGCAACGGCTGAGGTGATGGGGGACGAAGCACGGCCCAACGTGGTTGCCTTGATGGTCAGGGAGCTGGCTGCTCATCCCTTGGCTGCGCTGGACAAAGCTCTGGCCACCTGCAGGCGCGAGCTGAAGGGGCGTTTGTCGCTCGCATCAATCTTGGAGCGGATCGACGACGGCCACCCCGCGCCCAATGAGGCCTGGGCGATCGCGCTTCCGGCGGCGGACGAGCGGAATACGGTCATCTGGACAGCTGAGATCCAATCAGCGTGGGCTGCATGCCTGCCGCTGGTGCAGGCGGGCGACAAGATTGCCGGCCGCCTGGCGTTCATAGAGGCCTATACCCGCCAGTTGAAAGAGGCGCGCGCGCAGAGCCGCCGCGGGTTATTCCAGCCGTCAATGGGTTTCGACCTCGATGGGCGTAGTGCCGCGATCGAGCATGCCCAGGCGCTGGGCCTGTTGTCGGCTGAAGCAGCACAACCTCACCTGCAGCTGCCCTCGGCCTCCCCGCAGGTCCTGGCGCGAATTGAAGAGCTCAAGCAAGAGCTCGGTACCGAGGCTGCACCATGAGCCGCGCGCTGCCCCGCATTGTGTTGGAGCTGAAGCCTGTCTCGGTACCGCCCGTCGAAGCCGGTTGGCATGTCTGCTACGGCTACGGGATGAAACCGCTGGTGCTCTATGCCTCAAAGGGCCAAACCGTATGGCGGGAAGGTGCGCGGCGAATCCCCATCACGCATTACGCCGGGCCGCTTCCGGAGGGCAAATGATCAATCAAGATGAGCTGAGGCAGTACCACCGGCATGCCACCATGTATGTGCTGCAGTCGAGCCAGGGCATGACTGCGGCCGAGGCACATGAAGCTGTCACCGGCTTGGCGTTGGCCAAGGGGCATCCGAAGGAATGCGCGTCTATCAGCCCAGCTGGCGTGGCGGGGATTCTGCGTACCCTGCAGAACGAAGGGGCTGCCGAGCGCGGTTCTGCACGTCCAAACACGCGGCACGGGCGAAGCGAGCCGACGTGGAGGTTGCAGGCTGGCTCGCCACCGATCCAGTCGCCCAGTGCACCTGGTGGGAGATCGGGCGCCAGCGCCGGTGCTTCTGGTGGTCAGGATCCACTGGCACACCTATCGCGCGACCAGCTGATGGCCATGATTCTGGTGGGCGACGAGCTGTCTGCTGCTACGGCACGATTCCAAGCGGAAGTCGAAGGTATCAAGGACCGCGCACGGGTGATTCTCGCGGGCGGAGTGCTGTCTTGAGCAATCGCAGTCTCCGATTTAGCAGCGTTGCAGACATGCCAGCAGGCATGCGCGCGCTGTTTGAAGGCAAGGGCGCCCAACGTCCTGTTGAAGTGGATCCAGCTCCGTCGGCTCCACCGAAGCGGGCGAAGTACGGCAACAAAATCACCTTGGTCGACGGCATCCGATTCGATTCGAAGAAGGAAGCGACCTACTACGAGCAGCTGAAGCTGCGGCAGCGCGGCGGTGAAGTGCACTTCTGGCTCCGTCAGGTGCCGGTGCATCTGCCGGGCGGTACCAAGTACGTCCTGGACTTCGTCGTGTTCCTGAAGAGCGGTGAAGTGCAGTTCGTCGACGTGAAGGGACGCGAGACCAAGGAGTTCAGGATCAAGAAGCGTGAGGTCGAGCATCACTATCCCTTCCGGATCCTGCTTGCATGAGCGCCGTCGACCTGACCCAGATTCCTCTCGAGCAGCTGCTGCAGGAGCTAGCCCGCCGCGCTGGCGGAGCGTATCAGCCGGCAGGCAAGGCAGGCATGCGCCACGAAACGAAGGAGGCGTGGGCAGCGGCACAGGCGGCTAAGTACCTGAAGAAGCACGACGCTGAGTTTGACCCCAGTGTGCGTGCGTCGCTCTTGGGCGAAGTTGCGAAATACAAGCGCCTCGAGGCGCGCTACAAGCTGCAGAGGATCTGACATGGCACGCAACAAGATCAAAGCCGAGCCATGGGCGGACGAGGGCAGGGATCCGCTCGAGCTTATCGCTCGACTGTTGGTGGGCGGCTGCTACCGCATCCCGATTGAGGGGCGCGGTACCACCGCGCCGCTCGGTAGCGCCGACATCGCTGGGGCTGTCGCGTTCATGTCTGATCCACTGGAGAAGCACACTGCGCTCGCCGTGGCCACACGGGCCGAGGGTGCTGCGCTGGCTCGGCTGTCGTTGATGGCTTACTCGCGCATAGCCGTGGTGGTGAATGATGCCAGGCCGCGGCCTCTGGATCTGTCTGTGGCTTCCGATCGGTGGCGCTTACGCCTGGTGATCTACGACGCCACCCATGAGTTGGTATGGCCGGAGCACCGGCAGCCGTGGGCGGTGTTGGCGAAGGCGGCCAAGATGCGTAGGACGAACTATTGCGACGCCCATCGCTGCGCTACTTCAGTGCTGCAAGCCGCCCTCAATGACGGACGGCGTGAGTTTCATGGGCGGCTGTTTGCTCGTCAGTGACGTAGAGAGAGAAAGGGTGAAACCAATCGGGTCACCTTTCCGAGAGCATTTGCTAGGTTCTCCTGGTTTCTCAGGATATCCCTGCGAAGATGCATTCGTTCAGAAGGATTGTCGGCGTGCGTCAGGTCGATCAGCTGACTTGAGACTGTCCGGGCCAGCTTAGCTACTTCAATATGGACGAATTGGGCCGTCGCTTCCTCAAAAAGCCAGGCCATCTCGCGACCAATTCGATCTATCTCCAAATAATCCGTTGTTCCGAAGTTGCTAACCTCGTCCATGTCGACGAGGAGAACAGCGGTCAACTTGTGGACGTGCTCAACGAGCTCGCGGTATGCGCCGAATCGGCGGTCGAATAAGTCGGCTTTCAGTTTCTTACGCGCGGTCTGCCACTGCTGGTAAGCGATGTAGCCAACCATTGCGGCCATTCCGACCTGTGCAATGGCCGTGAACAGTTTGATCTGCAAGTCGGTCATGCCGAGTACGGTTTCCATTCCTGTTTCCCCTGTTGTCCTGATGCGATGGTAGCTGCGGTTGTTAAGGTTTGTTAGGGGGTCGCAGGTTTTGAGAATGGGAGAGGCGTTTTGTTACTTTGTATCCGCAGTTGTTCCGCATGAGGAAGAAAATCTCCTCATGAGGAACCGCAGTTGCAACGGGACCGATTGAGCCCTCATATTCCCCAACGTGGGCGCAGGTGTGAGCAGGGCGCCCAAACACATTGAGGCCGCTGGTTGACCGGGATTGGAGTCCGCGGTTGGCCCGCGGCCTCAACCGTTTGCGGGGTAGAGCAGTCCGGCAGCTCGGCGGTCTCATAAGCCGCAGGTCGCGCGTTCGAATCGCGCCCCCGCTACCACTACGCCGGTTATCACATCCAACAGCACCAGCTGCAGGCGAAAGCCTGTAGGCCTGCCGTGAGGCACGCTGCTGGTTCCCGTCGAAGCACGAGCCTTGGGGGCTCGGTCGGGCTGGTGGGTGTGCCGGCACCACAAGAGGCAGTGACATGGCATTCGTGCTGAGCAAGCGCAGCTTGCAGCGGCTGGAAGGCGTGCACCCGGATCTGGTCAAGGTCGTGAAGCGCGCAATCCAGCTGACGCCGGTGGACTTCACTGTCCTGGAAGGCCTGCGTGCCTTGGAGCGGCAGAAGCAGCTGGTTGCTGCCGGAGCTTCCAAGACCATGAACTCCCGTCACCTGACCGGCCACGCCGTTGATCTCGGCGCGTACGTCGCCGGCGAAGTGCGCTGGGACTGGCCGCTCTATCACCAGGTTGCAGCGGCAGTGAAGCTAGCAGCAGCCGAGCTCAAGGTACCGATCGAATGGGGCGGCGATTGGCGCACGTTCAAGGACGGCCCGCACTTTCAGTTGCCGTTTGCCAGCTACCCGAAGTGACCGAGGACAGGGGATGAAACTCGAATCTGCAGCTGCAGCCGCAAAGGTGCTGGCGACTGGCGGCGCATCCGCAGGCCTGTTTGGTTTGACGCCGTGGGGTTGGGCCGCAGCGCTGATCGGCGCTGCGATGTCCTACTACTTCGAGCCGGAGCAAACGCCGGACAAGGCGTTGAAGATCGCGTTCGGCATCTTCGCAATGGCGTTCTTCGCCGGCACAGCCGCGGTGCTGTTGCCACATGTGCCTTGGTTCGGCATCGGTGAAGCCGCAGCCAAAGCACCACCTGAAGCGCTGGCCGGTGCACTTGGCCTGTCGATCCGGTTTCTGTGGGAACAGGGTCGGCGCTGGCTGGGCTCAGCCAAGAAGCCGGCGGCTGGGAGCTGATCATGCAGATCCTGCTGGTGTCGCTGTTCGTACTTGGCGCTGCTGCAACGATTCTGGCCACCTTGGCCAGCAGCATCATGAGCGTAAGGCCCCGCTGCATTTGCGGGCATGCGCGGCAGGTGGCCAGGCTCTGCGTTGTTGCCGCTTGCGCGCTCGCCATTGCCAGGGCTTTGACAGCACCCGCCACGGTCGTCGGTGACCAGGTCCTGTTGGTGCTGGCCTTGGCAGCAATCATGGGCCTGCGTGCGAGATCTGAAGCACACCGCCAAAACGGCAGGCCCTGCTGATGGCCTTCGCCGATCGTTGGGCTGCCTGGTGGGCAGCGTGGAAGTGGGTGCTGCTGCTGGCCGTGTTCCTGGTCATGTCGGTTTGGCTGAACGTCCATCAGTACGGCAGCAAGCGTGAAGCCGCGGCCGATGCTCGGGCCAAGGCTTTCGCGCAAGCGCTGACAGCCACCGGCGAGGTGGCCAAGCAAGCAACCAAGGACAGCGACCAGCTGCTCGACAGGCTGGAACAGATCGCCCAGCGCGGTGAAAGGACGCGGGTTGTCTACCGCGATGCAGCTGCAGCGCAGCCGCTCGCTGAGAACTGTGCCCCGGGTCAGGCCCGGGTCGATGCCATCAATGAGGGCCTTGGGCCCCAAAGCGAGAAGCGATGAATCAGGAACAGCACGAGAGGTTCGGCGAAGCGCAGATTGAGCAGGCCCAGGCCTACACCTTCTCCGAGCGCTGCAAGGCACTCATGTACGTTGCGTTTGGCCTGACGGCAATTGCATTCGGCACCGTGGCGGTGCTGTCGTGAGCCGTTGTCTGACGCTGGCGGATCTCGAGGCTGAGATCGCCAGCAAGTTCTTCTTTAACGCCAACCACGGTGTGCTCGGATCACGGCCTGGCTTTGAATCGCCGGGCCAGCTCCCGGATATCCCGGAGGGATTTTCCCGCCTGACCTTTTGCGTGCTGACGCTGCACAACGGTCACCGCGAGATTGGTGTCAACTACGGCCCGGTTGATCCTGCTGGCTTCAGCGAGGCAGATGCGCAGCGTTATGCCTACGAAGACGCCATCGGCAAACTGTGGAACCCGCTGGGTTTCCGGCTGCGCGATGAACTGCACCGCGCAGGGAGTGTCGTATGAGCGGCGGGGTCTCCCTTGGCAGGATTGTGCATTACGTCCTGAGCCAGGAGGACGCCTTCAAGATCAACGGTCGGCGTACCAACGGTGCGGCGATCCAGGACAGGATCCTCGAGGACAGGTGGCCGATTGGCGCGCAGGCGCATATCGGCAACAGGGTCGCTCCCGGCGACGTGCTGCCAGCCGTGGTCGTGAGGGTTCTGCCCGGCGAGCAGGCGAACCTGCAGGTGTTCCTGGACGGCAATGACGTGTTCTGGGCGACCACAAGGGCGGAAGCTGCGCCTGGTCGCACCGAGCCGGGCCGCTGGCACTGGCCGGTGCGCGGCTGACATGCGCCTGGCCGTTCTATCCGTTGTGCTGCTCCTCCTGACAGGGTGGGGCAGCTGCAGCACGAAGCCCGAGTCGGTACCCGCACTGTGCGATGCGCAGTGCTTCCGGCCGTGCGTGAGTGAGGGCGAGGACACCGGCGTTCGTGTTTTCGGCGATCCAGCAGCGGCGAGCACGTGGGACGAGATCGGCGGCGATGTGAACCAGCAGCTGGCTAACCGGCTGCGCCAGTGCGATGTGCGCCGTAAGGCCTGCGAGCAGTGCCTGCAGCGGCTAGACAAGCAAGACGTCATTCAACTTTGAGCGCCAAGGGCGCATATCAGGAGAACCGAACGATGAATCACAATTCCACGGCAGGCCTCGCGGATCCCAAGGCGGCCAGCAAGGTTGATCAGGCAATTATCGACATCGACAACCTTTCCGCCGAGTTGAACAGCATGGCCGGTCTGTTCGAGCGCGAACTTCAGCCGATTCTGACGTCCGCAGCGCCGGAGGCTGGTGCAACTGGCATCGAAGCCAACCACGAGTCCGAGACCGAGTTGCTGACCAAGCTTCACGCACAGCGCCGCCGCTTGGACGCTCTGCTGAGCCGGTTCCGCCAGCTGCGGGCGCGCGTGAGCATCTGATGCAATGAGCAGGACACCGGCCAGTTTCAACCTCCAGGTGGTGCGCGGCGCCACCTGGGAGGATGACTTCCAGTACCAGGACGACAGCGGGGTGCCGTTTGACCTTACGGGGTACGAGGCCCGCATGCAGGTGCGGACACTGGATGGTCGGTACGGGCTGACGGATGCCGAGACGCTGGTGCTCGAGCTGTCCACCACCGGTGGAGGTCTGTCGGTACCGGAGCCCACCGAAGGCCGGGTGGTACTGCTGGTGGAGGCGGCCAATACCGTCGTGCTCAACCCCGACAACCTGAAGAAGAACAAGCTGGCCTACAGCTTGGAGCTTTATAGGCCGGGTGGACCCGGGCTGGAGTACGTGATCCCGCTGGTCGAAGGGTCGATCAGCGTACGCGGCGAGGTCACGCGCTGATGCCGGTGATCGTGTCGAATGGTGGCGCACCGCGCGTGGTCGTCGTGGCGAAGCGCTCGATCGCGGGAATCAGTGCGGCGAGCACCGACGCGGTGGTGGTCGATAGGCCGGTGCCGGTGGCAACGACCAAGGCTGACACCCGTGCGGTGGAGATTGTCGGCAAGGGTGGGCAAGGCCCGGCCGGGCCCATTGGACCGCCCGGTCCAGCAGGTGGCGACGTTGTTGTGCTGCCGGCGGCGGCTGACCTTGGCGGTCACCGCGTGGTGCGTAGCACTGGCGGCTTCGTCGGCTATGCCGATGCCTACGACCAAGACCACGGCGACGACGTGCTTGGCGTCACCCTGGGTGCGGCTACAGCTGGCGACGATGTGCAGGTACAGCTCGCCGGCGTGATCAATGAGCCGTCTTGGGCATGGACCCCCGAAGAGCCGATCTTCGCTGGCACCGACGGCATCCCCACACAGTCACCGCCCACCGACGCGGCATTCTTGCTGGTGATCGGGTTCGCGATCACCAGCACCAGCATGCGCGTGCGCATCGAATCCCCCATCTACACGGACAACTGAACCATGGCCGCTCCCCGTTTCCTCGCAAACATTCTTGGGCGCAATAGGATGGTCGCCACCGTCGCCGCGTCCGGCGGCGCTGCCGATGCGGAGAAGGTGCCGTCGACCAATGCCAGCGGCGTACTGGATCCTTCGCTGCTCAACGCCGCGACCAGTGGCGCAAACAAGATCCCGATTCTGGGCGCAGACGGACGCTTGGATCCAACGACCATGCCTGCCGGCATCGGCCAGGACGCGAAGACCCTGCAGGCGTCTGAGGCGTTGGCCGCGGGCAATATCGTCAGCGTCTGGAACGATGCCGGTACCGCCAAGGCGCGCAAGGCTGACGCGACGGCCGAGGGCAAGGAAGGCGTGGGCTTTGTACTGGCTGCTGTCACCAGTGCGGCCAATGCGACCGTGTTCTTTGAAGGGCGCATCACTGGCCTGTCCGGTCTGACCGGTGGCGCGCGCTACTATCTGTCGGCAGCAACACCAGGCGCCTTGGTGCTGGCCGCGAACCTGCCGACGGGAGCCGGCAGCGTGATCCAGTACATCGGCACGGCGGTATCGGCGACCGAGCTGGACTTCGAGCCCGGCGAGCCGGTGACGGTTGCCTGAGATGGCGGTTCGTCGTCCGCTCGTCCTGATAGCGGGTCGAAAGAAGGAGATTCCGGTAGGCGACACGATCTCTTGGTCGCTGCTTTCGGACGTGCCGCAGTACACGGACGCTTGGGGGGCTATCAGCCCGACATCCAAGGCCGATACGGCGAGCTCGTTCCTCCTGCGTGGCATCATTCCGGCGTCGGTAGACCTCAATACCTACACTGATACAGGGATCTTCCATCAACCCTCCAACGCCAATGCGGCGAGCGGGTCGAACTACCCCGTATCGCTCGCGGGCGAGCTGACGGTCTATACCGAAGGGGCGATGACCTACCAGACCTATCGCCGCTACGGCGCGGTGCTGGCGATATTCCATCGCAATTTCTACAACGGGACGTGGTATCCCTGGTCGAACGACTGGAACAGCGCCAACTTCGACCCGGCCGGCAAGGCCAGCGTTGTTCATGGCCACGCGATCAGTGAGGTAGGTGGGCTACAGACTTCTCTGGATGGGAAGATCGCCGCTGGCACGACCTTCGCGGATGCCTTCTCTTCACTCCCAACGTACTACCCGCCCAACAGTAGCTTCGACGCAAACAGTCTGATGCCGGGCCAAAAGGCACTGGTTTCAACCACGGGCAACACGAACTTGCCGGTGGTTTCGGGGATTATCTTCTGGTACATCGAGTGCAAGAACACCTACCAGGCAGGCGGTCCCCAGCGATTCCAGATCGCTCACTCGTACAGCAACGCCCCGGCCATGTGCATTCGCAATCTCCAGGGCGGGAACTGGCAGCCATGGCGTCGTCTGGCGACTGAAAATGACCTGAGCAACATCCCGACTCAAACCGGTGACCTGCTGGTCAGCAAGACCAGCTCGATCATCGGTGTTGGAATCTCTGGTGGACGGAATGGCGGTATTGCGAACTTTGCCAATGACGGTATCGGCGACGTTGCCCTTTTCTCTGAGCATGCGGGTGGCCGCGTCCGTCTGCGCCCCGATGGTCGCCTGAGTCCCACAGGGGAGCTTCAGTGCACAACCACCGGTTTCACCTGGAACGGCAATGTGGGGTACCACGCGGCCAACCACGGAACCGCAGGAGATCCGCATCCCCAGTACGCAACGAAGGGGGATGGCTCCAAGTCAGGGTTCTTGAGATCAGATGGAACCTATACCAACGAGCTGGAGAACAACGGCGACCAGCGATTCATCATGCGTGCGGCCTCGGAAACACTTGTTCCCAACTTCACCGGGCAGCGAGCGCGCGGAACAATCATCGCTCCATCCGCAGTGGTCGCCACGGACACGTTGATGCTGTTTGTTGCGGGGGGCTGGAATGGCGCTGAATACAAGGTCAGTGCTCGCGTTCGCATGCGGGCCGAAGAGGCCTATACCACCAGCGTCTCTGGATCGGGACTTGTGTTCGAAGCAACTCCAATTGGATCGAACGTTGTAGTTGTTCGAGGCCGGTACGATGGGTTCGGTCACTTCCTCCCCGGCGCTGACAATACGCAGAACGCGGGCGCTGCGTCGGCGCGCTTCAAAGAGTTCTTCGGGGGCACAAGCCCAATCAACACATCCGACGCGCGGTTCAAGACGCCGGTTCGAGCGATGACCGACCAGGAGATCGCAGCGGCCATTGCATTGGGCGCTGAGCTCGGTGTGTACCAGTGGTTGGACGCTATTGAAGAGAAAGGCGAGGGCGATGCGCGTCTACACCCGGGCCTGACCGTGCAGAGGGCCATCGAGGTGATGGCATCCCACGGGCTCGACCCGATGCGCTATGGCTTCATCTGCTACGACGAGTGGCCGGAGCTCCCGGAGATACTGAACTGCTGGCCCTTCCAGCCACGTGTGGTGGATGACTTCGGTGACCTGGTGCGCGAGCAGGTGGATGCAGGTGTGGAGGTGGTGCAGGAGTACCGCGCCGCCGGCGACCTCTATAGCTTCCGCATGGCGCTGCTGCTGGCTTTCATTGCCGCCGGCGAGCGTGCCGCAAGGTTGGTAGCACAGGCGAACATTGAATCGCGTCTGGCCGCGGCAGAGCAGGCGCTGGGGCTCGGGGCGTAAGAGTGGCGAAGATAGATACCGAGACCGGCCTGCTGGACCAGCAGCGCCGATTCGCCGACGAGTACCTGCTCGACTTCAACGGCCGGGCAGCCTATGAGCGTGCTGGATACAAAGCCCGCGGCGCGTCGGCGGATGCGGCTGCAGCCAGGCTGCTTTGCAACACGAAGCTTCAGGCCTATCTGGCCAGGCGAAAGGAAGCCCTGATCGCATCAACCAAAGTGGATCAGGAGGCGGTCCTGCAACGCCTGGCGTACATGGCACTGGGGGACATCCGGTGCCTGTTCAACGCCCAAGGCAACCTCAAGCCTATGTCTGAGCTGACCGCTGAGGAGGCGAGTTTGCTGCAGGGTGTCGAGATCTTCGAGGAGTTCGAGGGGCGCGGGGAGGATCGGGAGCAGGTCGGCTTCACCAAGAAGGTCAAGTTTGTGAGTCGGCTGGACGCGGTGAAGACCCTCGGCCAGCACTTCGGCATGTTCTCGAAGAAGGTGGAGCACAGCGGGCCGGGTGGCGGTCCCATCCCTGTACACCAGCAGTTGGGCAATTTGCTCGAGGCAATGGATGGATCCGACACCGGTACAGGTCCTGCCAGCTCTCGGGGACGGTAACCGGTGACCGAGCTGACGGATCAGGAAGCGAGCCGCTTCCTCGAGAAACTGTCTGACCGCTGGTGGCGCCTCAACAACCTGTACTACATCACCGACAAGTACGGTCGGAAGGTGCTGTTCAAGGTGAACGAGGTGCAGGCCGACCTCGACGACAACCTGCACACGCTCAACCTGGTGCTGAAGTCTAGACAGCACGGCATCACCACCTGGGCATGCATACGCGCCCTGGACATGGCGCTGTTCAAGAAGAACACGCAGGCCGGCGTGGTAGCTCACACGGCTGGCGACGCGGCCAAGTTCTTTCGAAAGAAGGTGCTGTATGCCTACGACAACCTGCCGGACTGGTTGAAGGCTGTTCGACCAGCTGTTCGCCGCGACATGCGCGACGGTGTGCTGGAGCTTGCCAACGGGTCGAGCATCGAAGTGTCGGTGTCGCATCGTGGCGGTACGCTGACCTTCCTGCACATCTCCGAGTACGGCCCGCTGTGTGCACAGCGGCCAGAGGCAGCGCAGGAAGTGTCGTCCGGCGCATTGAACGCGATCGCGCCTGGCAACATCGTGATCATCGAATCGACCGCCTATGGTGCGTCGGGCGATTTCTACGATCGTTGCCAGACAGCGATGGAGCTGGACAGACAGGTTCGCGCCGGCACCGCGAAGCTCACGGTGATGGACTACAAGTTCCATTTCTATCCGTGGTTCAGGGATCCGATCAACGAACTGGACCCTGAGGGGGTTCAGCTCGGTGCGGAAGACGAGCTCTACTTCGCCAAGGTAGAGGCGGAGATGAACTACAAGCTCTCTGACCGTCAGAAGGCTTGGTACGTCAAGAAGGCCGGTGATCAGCGCGACAAGATGAAGCGCGAGCACCCGTCGACACCGGAGGAGGCCTTCGAGGCGTCAACCGAGGGCGCTTACTACGGTAAGGAGATGGCCGCGGCGACAAACGAAGGGCGGATCACCTCGCTGCCGATCAACCCGGCAGTGCCGATCCACACTTTCTGGGACATCGGCCGCAGCGACACAACGGTCATCTGGTTCATGCAGGAAAACGGCCCGTGGCTGGACTTCGTCGACTACTACGAAAACTCGGGCTTTGGTGTCTCGCACTACGCCAAGGTGTTGAAGGAGCGCGGCTACCTGTACGGCAAGCACTACTGGCCACACGATGGCGCCAATGAAGACTGGTCGGCCAACGAGAACCGGGTCCAGGTGGCAAACAAACTGGGCATCAAGCCAATCATCGTGGTGCCGCGGATTGATGACATCACCGAGGGCATCGACATGGTGCGCAACATGCTGCCTCGGTGTCGCTTCGACAAGACGCGCTGCGGCCCGCCCAAGGCAGGGAACGGGCGAGGTGGCCTCGAGGGCCTGCGCCGGTACCACAAGGCATGGAACGACAAGACCGAGACCTTCTCGGACATGCCCAAGCATGACTGGGCATCGAATCCGGCCGACGGCTTCCGTCAGGCCGCCCAGGGATACGTCAGCAGCACGGGGCGCCGAGTTGGCGAGAGCCGAGCGCTGAACAACGACAACTGGAGAACCGCATGACCGTTTCAGCGCGCGAGCGTAATCACCCCACCAAAGAGGAGCTCGAGGAGCTGCTCGGCATGCTGCTGGCCGCAGCCGAAGAGGGCCAGCTTGTAAGCCTGACTTTCATGTTGAGGCGCGGACCGGATGAAACGATGGTCGATTACCGCGGCTGCCAAGAGTTCACCGAGCTGGCCACGCGCACGGTGCGGGAACGGATCGCCCAGGAGGTTCGTTTCACCGACCCGTTGATCGCGCAGCGGATCCAAGCGGACCTCATGCGGGAGCGCCACTGATGCAGGACGAGCAGATCACCCTGCATATCCAGCAGGCGCGGTCGTACGCCCGCTACCTGCCCGGTGGGGAAAAGCACGGCACCGTGGTCGAGGACCATGTGCTGTCGGTCGACGAGGCTGCTGCGGCAGTCCGTGAAGAGCTCGACGCTGCCCTGCAGCTGCTTGGTGCGCGTGCATGAGCCTGCAGCTGGCTCCTGAGGGGTTCGTCTGGTGCGGCAAGAAGGGCGACCTCACGCTTTACCTTACCCACATCACCCGCGACGGGGATGACGACGCAGCGTTGTACATCCGCAACGAGAACCGCCGCATCGCCACCGAGGACCCCATCACAGGAGGTCCCGCCACCGGTTGCCCGGCTTATGTGGTGCCGTTCAGGGACTTCTGGGTGTTCCGACCCGAGGACCGTGATCGCGGGGGCATGCACCGGATCGAAGACATGACCTCGCGCCTGGCCAACGCTGCGGCTGCGCTCTATGGCATCGATGCCGCTCCCTATCGGCACCGGATTCACGACGCGATCCTTGAGTTCTGCGACGACGTGAAGAACCTGCGTCCGCCGGACGAGAAGACCCGCGAGCAGTGGCTGGCCGAGATGAGCCGGCTCGGCATGACCGTCAAGATCAACGGACAGGCGGTGAACTGATGCAGACCATCGAAAACGTCCGCAGCCAGCCGGCGCATGTGCCGGGCATGGTCGACTTTGCCTCGGAAGCGCCGCCAGAGGCGCCTGAGCACTATCTCGATTCGCGCGAGTCGCGGCGGATCCACGCCAAGGTGCTGGACTACTACTACTCGGCGCTGGATGCGCACCTGGACAACCGGCTCGAGCAGATGCTCGACTACGATTTCTATGACCACATCCAATGGTCTGACGCCGATCGGCAGGTTCTGGCCGCGCGCCACCAGGCGCCGCTGACCTACAACAAGATCAAGATGGCCCTGGACTGGGTTATCGGTACCGAGCGTCGGACCCGCATCGATGGGGTGGTGCACCCGCGCTCGGAGGACGACGTCGAGCTGGCCACCGTCAAGGGCGAGCTGCTCAAGTACCTGAGCGACACCAACCGCGTGCCGTGGGAGCGATCGTTGGCGTTCAAGGACGCTGCGATCGCTGGTTGTGGCTGGACTGAAGAGTCGATCCGCACCGACCGCTCAGACGAGCCGGTGATGGTCAACCACGTGCCGTGGCGCCAGATGCGCCGTGATCCGTGCAGCCGTGCGCTGGATCTGAAGGATTGCAGGTTCGTAATCCGTGAGAAGTTTGCGGACCTCGACTACGCCGAGGCGATGTTCCCGGAGCGGGTCGCGATCGTGAACCGGGCGGCGCGCGATCATTTCGATGGCGACGACGCGGGGTGGGAAGACGAGATCGATCTGCCGCAGGTCTTTCGTCGATACGACAGCCGTGGCCATGAAGTCAGTGGGCGAAGGATTACCGGCCGCACCTCACTGGATACGCGCAGTCGCTTGCGCGTGCGGCTGCTTGAATGCTGGTTCCGCAAGCCCGTCACGCACAGGCGGATCTGGGGGGGCGACTTTCGAGGGGAGCGGTTCGACCCTGCCAACCAGCAGCACGCCGATGCCCAAGCTGAGATGGCCGCCTCGAGCTCGGAAATCTACTCGATCACGGACGCAGTGGTCGAAGAAATGTGGTGCGCCATCTTCACGGAAGAGGGTCTCCTGCAGCTCAAGCGCAGCCCCTTCGCGCACGGCAACTTCCCGTACACCCCGTACTGGTGCTATCGCCGCAATCGCGATGGTATGGAGTACGGCTTGGTCCGGGGCGTCCGTGACTCGCAGGAAGATCTGAACAAGCGCATGAGCAAGCTCCTGTGGGCGCTCAGCACCAATCAGCTGTTCTACGAGGCAGGCTCGATCGACGAGGATCGTATCGAAGAGGTGAAGCGCGAGCTGGCCAAGCCGAACGGCGTGATTCCGCTGCAGTCCGGCGGCCTGCAGCGAATCAAAGTCGAGCGCAACCTGGATGTCGCCGAGGCCCAGATCCAGCTGCTGGAGCTCGACGCAGCCCACATCCATGACGGCATGGGCGTCAATCGGGAAATGCTGGGCCGAGAGACCAACGCCGCTAGCGGCCGGGCCATCTTGGCCAAGCAGCAAGAAGGCGCGGTTTCGACGGCCGAGCTGTTCGATAACTATCGTCTGGGTATCCAGATCAGCGGCGAGAAGCAGCTGTCGCTGACCGAGCAGTTCATGACCGAGGAGCGGCAGTTCCGCATTGTGGGCGAGCAGAAGGGCGTGGACTGGAGGGCGATCAACCAGGTGCGCTTGGACACGCTGAACAACGTCTGGGTGGTCGACAACGACATCAGCCGCAATCACGCCGACTTCGTTGTCGACCAGCAGGACTTCCGCGAGACGATGCGTCAGGCCTTCGCCGAGCAGTTCTTCGACATGCTGGGCAAGCTGCCGCCGGATATGTCCATCCAGCTGCTCGACTTGGCTTTCGACATGATCGATATGCCGGGTAAGGACGAGGTGGTCAAGCGGATCCGCAAGATCACCGGCCAGGGCGAGGACGAGATCGACCCGAACAGCCCGGAAGCCATGGCTCGCAACCAGGCCGAGCAGCAAGAGCGGGACGTAGCGCTGCGCGAGCGCATGGCCAAGGTTGGCCTGGACGAAGCCAAGCGCGAGGAAATCATGGCCAAGGTCAAGAACCTGCAGCTCAAGTCGAAGGGCGACGCGCTCAATCTCGCTGAGCTCCTCGAAGTTTTACTCCCACTTGCTCCAGCGGCTGACCGCTTGATGAGCACCCAATCCCAAGAGGAAAACGCGCATGTCGCAGCCTGATCAGAACGCGGCTTTGGCCGCAAACGAGTTTGAGCCTACCGACGCCGAGCGCCAGTTGCTCGATGAGGCTGCAGCTGCTGCAGCTGCCGAAGCTGCGCAGGGCGCAACCGGTAGCGTGCCGGCGGTTGCTGAGGGTGCGGCGGCCGCCGCCGGCGCCGTTGACACTGCTGGCACTGCTGGCGCCGCGCCGACCGATGGCAGTGCAGCTGCCGCCGATCCAGCAGCCGCTGCAGCAGCCGCTGCTGCTGCAGCAAACCCAGAGCCGGCGGCTGTGCAGTCGCCGCCGGCCGCTGCGGCGGCGCCGGCCCACTTCGTTCCGACCTACACCCCGGAATCGCGCGATTTCAAGACCGAGATCTCTGGTATCAACCAGCAGCTGGTTGAGCTCAAAGCGAAGTACAAGGCTGGCGACGTCGAGGACGACCAGTACGAAGATCTGTATGAGCAGCTACGCGATCAGCGGAGCGTGCTCGAGCGCGCCCAGGATCGTGCCGAAATCACGGCCCAGCTGAACCAGCAGAACTCGGATCAGTCCTGGGCGTACTTGCAGCGCCAGTTCCTCAGCGATCCCCAGAACGCGGTGATCGCCGCCAGTCCGCTGCTGTTCTCCGCGTGGGCAACCGCCATGGAGGTGGTAGTGAACGATGCGGCGGTGGCCAACGTCCAGCTGACGGACTGGGATGTCCTGACGAAGGCGCGCGAAGAGCTGGTAAAGGCGGGGATGTTGGGTGTGGCAGCTGCGGCGAATCAGCCGGCGGCACCGGTGCCCGACAAGCCCAATCGCGCCGCACCGATCCATCAGGTACCGCAGACGCTGAGCTCGGTACCGGCCGCTGCCGATCCGTCTTCCCGTGCCACTGTCGATGCTGCCGCTGAGCAGAGCATCGAGGACCTCGAGGCGTATCTGGCCAGCAAGCCAGAAGCGGAGCGCGACCGGATCCTGAAGGATCTGCCGGGCCAGTTCGCGGACGACTGAGGCGCCAATGCCCAAGCTGCACACCACGCTCGAGCCAGGTGACGTCCTGCTGATACCAGCAGGATCCGGGGCCGCCATTACCTTCATCGAGAAGAGCGGACGGCGGTCGCGTGTGATCGTCGAATCGAACGAGCCGGTGACCGTGACGAGAGCCAGCAACGCTCCAGCGCAGCAGTCACCAGAGCGGCTGGTGCCAAGACGACCTATGCCCAACAGGGCCTGAAATTTCTGAATACCTGCGCAGCAGTGCGGGTCAACGACGAAGGCGCAGAAGTGCCGTGATCTCCCAAGGAGAAGCAACATGGCACAGACGATTGTGGGTCTGAACGACCCGAAAGCCCGGAAGTTGTGGTCCGCAGACCTGATGGTTTCGGTTTCCAAGAGCTCCTACTGGACTCGCAAGATGATGGGCAAGGGGTCGGAGACCTCGTTGCCGGTCATGCTGCAGACCGATCTGGAGCAGGAAGCCGGCGACACCATCAGCTACGACCTGTCGGTCCAGCTGTCCGGCGGTGTGATCGAAGGCGACGCGAAGGCGGAGGGCAAGGGCGAGAAGCTCGACTTCTTCACCGACAAGGTCTTCATTGACCAGGCGCGTAAGCCCGTGAGCTGCGGCGGCCGCATGAGTCGCAAGCGCACCGTCCACGACCTGCGTAAGGTCGGCCGCAACCGCCTCACCGAGTTCTGGGCGCGCTTCTACGACGAGCTGTTCTTCATGTACGGCTCTGGCTCCCGCGGCATCAATGAGGACTACAACGTCCCGTTGAACTACGCCGGGCGTGCGTTCAACAGCTTCGAGGCGCCCGATAGCGATCACATCCTGTTTGGCGACGGCAGCAGCAAGGCCTCGCTGACCAGCGCGGGCAAGATGAGCCGCGTGTTGATCGAGCGTGCCAACACCAAGGCCGCGTCGCAGGGCGGTGGTTCCACGCAGGTGGCGGAGATCCAGCCGATCACCATCGCCGGCGGTGAGCACTTCGTGGTGGTAATGCACCCGTTCCAGGCGCATGACCTGAAGACGTCCACGGACGCGGGCAACTGGCTCGACATCCAGAAGGCTGCAGCCGCGGCTGAAGGTGCGAGCAACCCGATTTTCAAGGACAACTTGGGCATGATCGGTAACACGATCCTGCACAAGCACAAGTCGGTGGTGCGCTTCAACGACTTCGGTGCGGGCAACAACGTGGCAGCGGCCCGTGCGCTGTTCTTGGGTCGCCAGGCGTTGGTGCTGGCGTTTGGCTCGCCCGGCAACGGCCTGCGTTTCGACTGGTCCGAGGTGCCGTTGGATCACGGCAACGACATCGAGATCTGCGCCGGCGCGATCTTTGGCATCAAGAAGACCCGCTTCAACGGCAAGGACTTCGGGACGATCGCCCTGGATACCGCCGCGGCGAACCCGAACCCGGTCTAACCCCCTTTCCATTCGCTGCCCACGGACGGGCGGCGGTGGATCCTGTTCTCTGAAGGAGAAGCAACATGGCAACGAAACTCGCGATTGGCCGCAACAGCGGTGCGGCTGCGCCGGCCGCCGGCCTGCTGGTGGTCAACGACTTCAGCTGGCCGGTCGAAGCTGGCGCGAACAATGACCTGGTCCTTGTCGGCGAGCTGCCGGCCTTCCACAAACTCCATACCCAGGGCAGCGGCCTGTTCGCCAAGCTGGATGCCGGCGGCAAGCTGGCAGCGCAGAACGTCAGCATCTACGTCCCGGATGCTCCCGATGGTGCGGCAACCGCCGACAACACCATCCTCGCTGCTACCGCAGTCGTGGCGGACACTGCCGCGTTCGTACCGCTGACCAGCCATCTGGTGAGCGAGGCGATCGGTTCCCGCCCGGTCAACCGTCCGGTCTACATCAAGCTGGGCACCGCGCCGGCAACTGGCCAGGGCGAGTTGATCGTGCGCCTGGCCACGTTCACCGGCTGATAGCACCGTCCGCCAACCCACAGAAGGGCCCGCACTCGCGGGCCCTTCTGCTTTCGGAGTACCAACAATGTTGATCGCATGCCGTTTCAAGCGCCCCAACGCCCCTGTCGACTTGGGCGACAAGGTCTATTTCTTCAAGCCCGTGGATCCGGCAAACGCCGATTCCGAGCACGTCTCGGTGGTGGAGGACAACAACCACATTCAGCGCCTCCTGCAGATTCCCGAGGCGTACTACATCGCCGTGACCGAGCTGCCGCCGACCGTGGCCAAGCCCGTGGCGCCGGCGCCCGCGTCGACGCCGGTCCAGACGGATGCAGGTGCAGGCACCGCCAGCGTGCCGCCGGCAAACGACTTGACCGGTGAGAAAATCGGCGAGGGCGAGGGTAGCAGCCAGAACCGTCTTCCCAAGGAGCTGCAGGAGCAGGGCGAAGCGCTCAACGGCTTGAGCTGGCAGGCGCTGCAGGCCCAGCTCAAGAAGGGCGGTATCGAGAAGGCTGTCATCAAGGTGGCCTTGGACATCGAGCTGGCCAAGCCGGAAGCCGATCAGCGCGGAACCACCTTGAAGTTCCTCACAGCGGCGCTCGAGGACTGATATGGAAGCTCGCACGCTTCGGCAGCTGATCGAGGATTGCCGCGAGGACCTCGACGACAAAGTCGGGCCTTTCCTCTGGTCCGATGAGCTTCTGACCAAGCACCTCAACGAGGCGGTCGAGGAAGCGTGCATCAGGGCCCGGCTGCTTGTGGAGAGCAGTCGGGCTGATATTTGCCGGATTACACTGCAACCGGGTCGGGCCGAATACCCTCTGCACCCCTCGATAATCGTCGTCCGGCGGGCAGTGCTTGTTGCCGACGGGCAGGCCAGGCCGCTGGCGCGCACGACATCTGCCGCGCTCGACGGCCATTGCCGAGACTGGCGCGAGGAGCAAGGGCGGCCCGAGTACCTGGTGCGCGACCGCCAAACCCGATCGATTGCTCTTTCGCCCATCCCCCGCGAGCCTTCGGAGCTGCTGCTTACCGTGTGGCGCACACCCACCGCCGACGAAGTGATGGAGGGGGATGACGACGAGCCGGTCATCGATTCGATCCATCACCGCAAGCTGATTCATTGGGCTTGCGCCCGGGCCTTTATGAAGAAGGACGCGGAAAGGTCCAGCCCACAAGAGGCTGCGATGCAGATGGGCGTGTTTGAAGAGTATTTCGGCCCGCGCCCGACAGCCCGCGCGCTGCAGGAGCTGTCGATCGATCCCGTCACCGGCACACAGCCGAACTGGTTCTGACCAATGAACATTCGCGAGGAAGACCTGCCAAAGGCTGGGCCTTGGCCAAGTGGCATCAACAATCTAGCCCCCGAGGGCAGTCTCCCTGCAGACGAGAACGGCCGCCCAATAGCGTTCCGTGAGGCAGACAACGTTGACCTAACCAAGGAGGGTCGCGTAAGTCGTCGACAGGGATATGAGGCTTGCTACGCAGGCAGTTTGGTCCATTCACTGTGGAGCGATGATGCGCTGGGCTTCGCTCTGTTCGTCGATCGGGGCCAGCTACATTCGATGGATACTGATGAGCGCGCGACCAGTCTTGGGGTGGAAATTGGCGACCTCCCGCTGAGCTATAGCCTCGTCGGGGACAAGGTGTTTTTCAGCAACCGCAGCGCATGTGGAATGCTCACGGTGTTGGATCGTGAGGTGCATGAATGGGGTGCGCCGGCCACACCAGCGGTTCCGCCGTTCGACGTACTCGATGGGTACGGCCTTCCTGCAGGGCTCTATCAGGTGGTCATCACCATGACCGATGCGCTGGGGCGCGAATCTGGTGCTGAGCGCGCCGTGCAGGTACAGCTTTCCGACATGCAGGGACTTCTGCTCAGCGGACTGCCGATCACTGCCTCAGTCAACGTCTACCTGAGTGGTCCGAACGACCAGGTACTGCGCCTTGCTGTTCGATTGCCCAAAGGCACACCGTCTTACCTTCTGGCCGGGCCAGCAGACGGCATCAGGTTGGCCACTGCGTTACTCGACCCTATGCCGCCGGGCCAGCTCACCCGATTGGCTGGGGGCCGGCACTGGGTCGCCGATGGCCGCACGCTGCGCTGGTCGCCCCCATTTCGCTTTGGAATGACGGATCTAGCCCATAACCTGATCCGCTTCGACAACACCATCGACCTTCTGGAGATCGTTGGTGATGCTGGTCAAGGAGCCGGGGTCTATGTCGCCGCCGGCAAGCGCACATATTTTCTGAATGGTTTCGATCCAGCCAGCTTCAGCCCCGTGTCCGCTCACTCCGCAGGCGCAGTGCCGGGCACGAGCGTGGTGGTGCCAGGGCAGTCGATCGGGATGGAAAGGGATGTCGACTACACCATCTGGCTGTCGCGGAAGGGTAGCTACGTTATCGGCCTACCAGGGGGGGCGATCACTGCGATCAATGCTGGTCAGGCAGCGGTCGACGACGCGGCGCACGGCGCGTCATTGTTCGCGCAGCGTGGCGGCAATCAGCAGGTCATAACAACGCTGCGCGGCCCTCGTACGCAAGGTCTAGCTATCAAAGACAGGGCGGTGGCGCATGTCATCCACGTTGATCGTTGAAGGCGAGCGTGCGCAAGCGCGCATGAAGATCTGCCAAGCATGCCCATTCGCCGTGGGCGGCAAGACCAAGAAGTTCATCTGCTCCAAGTGCGGCTGCGTGCTTGCGGGCAAAACACGACTCGCCGGGGCGCAGTGTCCCGAGGGCAAATGGTAACCACCTGGAGCAAGCGACTATGACCCCCGTAAACAGAGCACTGGCCAGCGACGCTATGCGTGCCCTGGCCAATCGCAAAGCCGAAATCACTGAGTCGGGGCTGTTCATCCCTGGCGCGAACATGATTGCTTTCGGCCACTTCTCAGCCGCCTACGCCCCACCGGGTGAGGACTTCGGTCCGCGCACCATTGGCGCCAATCGAGTGGTGAACGAGGGCCTGATCCATGCCCTGAACCTGATCGGCAACCACATTGCGCCGGTGGGGCATTATCTGGCTCCGTTCACCGGCGACGTGGCCGTTTCCCCCAACTGGAAGGGCAGCACGTTCGCTACATCGGCCACCGAGTTCACCGCTTACACCAACGCTACCCGCGTTCCGTGGACCACGGTACAAGCAAGTGGTGCTGCACAGCTGAGCAATGCAGCAGCTTTGGCTGCAGCGACCATCACCTTCAGCGCGGGTGGTCCGTACACCATCCGAGGTATTGGCCTGCTTACCAGTTCGGGCAAGGGCAGCACCACAGGCGGTCTCTTCGCCGCAAGCCGCTTTGCGGATGACCTAGCCGGCATGACGGGTGGGGGCAAGTTGTCCTTGCAGTACGACCTGTCGGCCGTGGACGAAGGCGACGTCTAATGGCGGGTCGGTATGTCGGCGAGATGCAGGTTCGTGTCGCTGGCGATCGTGACTCGGCGCCTGCGTACCTGCCAGCGGCCCGTCTGTTGATGGGGAGCGTGCTGGAGCAGGCAAGGGTCAACAACCTGGGGACGCATCTCCTGCGCCAGCAGCTCGACGATGGAGCGGTCCTGTTGGCCGAGAAGGTCGGCGGCATCAATCGCGTGACGATCACCCCGCCCCCGCGAGGGGGCAGGGATCGACCTGTGCGCGTGTTCGACGACATCGTGGCAACAGCTGGCGTTGCCGAATGGTCTGGGGGCGTAATGGCGTTTCCGCCAGTAATCCTGTCGCATGACGCCGATTTGCGGTGGAAGCCTTACTTCGCTTCATCAAGTGCGAGGGGATATTACGATGGGGCTGGCACGTACAAGGATGCGTTCACCCTGGCGAAAGAGAATGCGGACAGCTTGCGTGTAGGCAATACGGCTTACGCAAACCCAGATGGCGTTGTAGTCACATGGGTCAGCAGCTCGCCGTTCTTGACGGAGCCGTCGCGCAACCCGAACGCCGCGTTCGGCAATACGGTGTTCTGCGTAGGGAAAGCGTTGCTGTATGTGCGTGACGACAAGGCCCAGCAGGTAGGCGACTATCTGCATATCCTGTCGGCGGCTATCGACGACGGCCAACTGCTTGTGCTCGTCGCTAACTTGGAGCCGATGGTCTTCGACCCGCGGCCAGCAACGCCGGAACGGAACTACGATGCTTGGGCATCCCCTATCTACAGCGACATCGCGCATGAAACGGCGCTGTTCCGCTTCAAGCTGACCGTCGAAACTGACGCCGTCACCTTCCAGAGCTACTACCGCACCGACTACGAATCAGAGGAACGTCTTTGGTCCGGCAGTCTGGTCCGTGGGTATAACCGTTGGACGTTCGATCCGGCGACCAAGGCCTTCGTGAGCGTCCAACTGCCGGAGAATCCAACGCTCGTCTACAGGAATACGTCGCTGGGCGACTTCGGCCCTGCCGAACCGCTGAGCAGTGCCGAGCAGATTTTCCGGGTGTCGTCGACAGGCCTCACCACTTCCCCGGCAGGCGAGGTGGTGTTTGAGGCTGCTGGGCTGCAGATGCGGCTTGAGATGAGCGGTGCGCAAGGTGACTACGTGGTGCCGTCCCGGCGCATCCCGGCGCTGCGCCGGTCGCACGATGCCATCAGCGATACGCGCACATATAACGTGGTCATGCACGCCGACCTGGCCAATGACCGCTACGTGCTGTGCAAGCGTGAGTTTGTCGCGGCCGTGGACGGCCCTTCGGTGCGGTACACCGAAACCTGCCGCTACTCGGTGATTGATGCCGGCGTGGAGGAAGAGTTCGGTGACACGTTCACTGCCGAGGCAAGAGTTGGCGACCTAGCGAACTACACCGAGGCCATCAGCGTCTACCTCGCTGACGTGGTGGCAAGCGGCTCGGGCATCGCCCGTCTGTGTCACTCAGCGTGCGGACACGTCGGCGGCATGGTGATGATGGTGCTGGACAATCCGATGTCCACGTTGTGGCACAGCGGCTACACGGTCTACGGCGTGCGTGCGGGCGCAATGGGCTACACCGACATCAGCCGCGACGTTATGGACGAGCCGCCCGAGTGGGACTTTACCGCCTACTTCGGAATCGGCGAAGACTCGGGGCCGCAGGTGGACTACGGCCTGGTCACCGTCTACGTCAATCAAACGGCGACCAGCTCCGAATACTCCCTTTCCGCGCACTCGTCTGTCGCGGGGAGCTACCTAACGTCTGGGAGTATTCCAGCGCTGCTGAACGGCGCATTCGATATCCACATGTTCTACCTGGCCCCGCTTGGGAAACCACTCATGACACAGAAGCGAGAGCGCCCCGCATGACCACGCTCTACTCCACAGGTTTTGTTGAGCGCCGCAATATGGGAGCGGCATTCGCTGACCTCTTCAAGTTCGGCACCATCGAGATCTACACCGGG